>JBAWVV010000152.1:0-9627 GCA_037147115.1 Planctomycetia bacterium
ACAGTGGCCGAGGCGGGAATCGAACCCGCACGGAGATTGCTCTCCACAGGATTTTAAGTCCCGTGCGTCTGCCTATTTCGCCACTCGGCCCTGCGGGGCGCCCAACGATCGTAGCGGCCGGCCCGGGCCCCGGGCAATCGGCGGCGTCGCTACACTGAAGAACCTGCTCGGGTTCGTCCCGCCCCGTCCTGTCCAGCCAAATCCGCTCATTCCTCCTCGAGGTTGCTTTGGAGCCCACCGCCGCCCCCGGTCTCTTCCCCACTGCCTTGCTTGCCGATATCGCGGTTCCCGCCGGGATCGATGGATTTCTCGGCACGCGGGCGAGTTTCGGGATGGACGTGGTGCTCGTGGGGCTGCTCGCCACGCTCCCCATCCTCGCCTGGAGCATTTATCTCGTTGCCCGGCGCCGCGACTACGCCAGCCATCGGAAACTCCAGTTGCTGATCGCGGCCGCCCTCGCCGTCGCGATCGTCGTCTTTGAAATCGACATCCGGCTGATTTCCGACTGGAAACTGCGGGCCGCGCCGAGCCCGTTTTGGCCCGCCGGGGTTCTGACGGCCCTCGGCATTCATCTCGTGTTTGCGGTCTCGACCCTCGTCCTCTGGACCTGGGTCGTGTGGGAGGCGTGGAGGCGATTTCCCACCCCGCCGCAGCCCAACTCGCATTCCCCCCGGCATCGCCTCATGGCCCGGCTGGCGGCGGGCGATCTCGTCCTCACGGCGATCACCGGAACGGTCTTCTACTGGCTCGCGTTCGTCGCCCGCTGACGGCAAGCCGGTGGTCAGGCGTGCCTGGCGCCCACCGGCGGCAGCCAGCGGCAGATCGCCAAGCCGCCGAAGTAGAGGAGGCACAGCGGGACCGCGAGGAACAGGAGGCTGTAGGGATCGGCCGGCGTGAGAATCGCCGAGACGACGAAGATGATCACGATCGCCATCCGCCACTGGGAGGCGTAGGTGGCGACATCGACAATCCCGATCCGCTCCAGGAAGAGCATCACCAGCGGCAGCTGGAAGCCGATCCCGAAGCCGATCGGGAGGATCAACACGAACCCCATCCACTCGCTGATCCGCGGATCGGGATCGAGGCCGAGCCAGGCGTTGAACTGGAGGAGGTAGTCGAGGACGAAGTCGAAGACGAAAAAGAAGGCGAGGAACACGCCGGCGAGGAACAGCCCGATGCTCATCGGGAGAAAGATATGGATATACCGCTTCTCGTGCGGGTAGAGGCCGGCGGCGACGAACGTCCAGAGCTGGTAGAAGATCCACGGACTCGCCACGACCACCCCCACCAGGAGCGCCGCCTTCACGTACATCCCGAACGCCTCCTGGGCGCTCAAGGTGGTGATGCTGACGCGTGCATCCTTGACCATTGGCTGCCAGAGGAGGACCGGCACGAGGTCGTCCATGCCGAACCCCGCCTTTTCATCCTCGACGCTTCCGACCGCGCCGGCAGGCGTCGTCCCGAGGACGCGCGACAGCCGGTCGGCGTGCACCTCCCGGAGCTCGAACGACATGCCATGGTTCTCGACGGCGTCGATCACCTCCCGTCGGGAATAGGGGAGGGCAGGGCCCCCTTCGACCCGGGGCGTCCAGGTGTCGAACGTCTCGACGGCCCGATTGGAGTAGTAGTTGGCCAGGGCCCGCTTGAGCGGCTGCTCGATGAGATGGACGAAGGGCCGGGCGACAACAAAACCGATCGCGACGGCGACCAGGAGCCCCATCGTGGCCCTGATGAGGCACGACCGGAGCTCCTCGAGGTGCTCCCCGAAGGTCATCGTTGAGTTCTGGAACAGATCTTCGTCGTCGATGCGGGCCATGGGGGAAAGCCGAGGGGGCGGTTTCAATCCCCCGACTTTACTTCACATCCCGCCGAGATGCCCGGGAGCCTTTTTTCCCGCGGGCGTCAGGCCCCGTACTTGCCGAGGCGCTGGGCGTGGGCCATCGCCAGGAGCATCAGATGCTTCGCCGGGAAGATCCCGAAGCCGCCGCGGAGGCACTCGCGCTCCGAGAACTTCTCCAGCCCATCGGGCCGGCAGGTGTCGGCGGCCAGGACCGTCGGCACCGGATGCCAGGAGTGGCTCTTCATGAGGCTCGGCGTGCTGTGGTCGCCGGTGACGATGAGGACATCGGGCCGCAGCCTCTCGATCCGGGGGATCACCCGATCGAGCTCCTCGATCCGCTGCACCTTCTGCGCGAACGCCCCGTCCTCACCGGTGGAGTCGGTGTATTTGAAGTGGAGGAAGAAGAAGTCGTAGTCCTGCCAGCAGGCGGCGAGGGTGTCGACCTGCTCGTCGAGGGTGTGGGGCGTGCCGACGAGCGTCATCCCCACGAGCCGGGCGAGCCCCTTGTACATCGGATAGACGGCAATCGCAGCGGCGCGGAGCCGGTAGAGCTCCTCGTAGCTGGGGAGCTTCGGCTTGGCCGCGAAGCCCCGCAGCACCATGCCGTTGGCCTTCGGCTCACCGGCGAGGATCCGCCGGGCCTGGGCGACGAACTCCTTGGCCACCTCCGCCGTCCGCGCGGCGGCGGGGGTATGGGCTTGAGGATCGAGGGGGACGACGCCGGTGGCCTGGGGATCGGTGTCGGCCACGGCACCGTCGAGCCCCTTGCCGCGGAAGACGACGACGAAGCGGTGCTCCTTGACCGGCTTCACGAACGTCTCGACACCGGCGATCTTCACCCCCTGGAGACGCTCGACCACCTTGAAGCTCTCCTCCGAGGGGATCCGTCCGGCCCGACGGTCGCTGATCAGACCGGCCGCATCGAGGGTGCAGAAGTTCCCCCGGGCGGCCACGTCGTCCGGGCCGAGCTCGAAGCCGATGCCGGTCGCTTCAAGGGCGCCACGGCCGATCCTGAACTCGAGCGGGTCGTAGCCGAACAGGCCGAGATGTCCGGGGCCGGAGCCCGGGGTGATCCCGGGGAGCACCGGCACGCTCGAGCCGCTCGTCCCGCGCCGGACGAGCCCGTCGAGATGCGGCGTGATGGCCGTCTCGAGCTCCGTCTTCCCCCCCGGATCGAGCGGCAGCCCGCCGAGACCGTCGGCGACCACCAAGACGATCTTGGACGACGACTTCTCCGCCAGTTCACGCACCAATTCATGCTCGATCACGCTGCGGTCTCCTCGCGGGGCAGGGAAGGGGGGCCTCGTCATGAGGCCCCCTGGTGTTCGGGAGCCCCTGTTGTCGGGCGTGATGGCGGTCACTTCAAGGGCATTTCCAAGCCAGCGGCGAAACCGGACGGCGACGGCCGGCTCCACCCCCAGCGTCCCGCACGGACCCGGTATTCTTCCGGTCACACCGCCACCGCGCCCCTCCGCCTCTGCTCCTCGCCCGCCATGAGTGTCCTCCGTCCCCGGCCGCCGAGCGATCCGATCGAGCACGATCCTCCCCCCGGGGTGCTGTCGGCCGGTGGCCGCACCGATCCGCGCTGGCAGGCGTGGCTCGACCGGGCGGAGGAGGTCCGCGGCGCCGTGGCCTCCGCGTGCGGGACAGAGACCGAAGGGATGCTCGAAGCCTACGGCACGACCCGGAGCCAGGCGCAGAGGCGCGACAGCGCCCTGTTTGGGATCCTCGCTGCCGCCAAGCAGATCCGGGAGTCGGTCGATCGCGTCATCGTCATCGGCGACCGGGCCGACCGGGCCTTGGTCGACCTGCTCGTGAGCACCTGCTGCCACCCTCGCCACGACGATCTTCCCCGCCATGAGCGTGGCGGACGACCGCGGATCTGGACGCTCGGCCCCGACGACGATGACGACACCGTCCAGGGCATCCTCGACGCCCTCGGGTCACAGACCGGCGACAGGCTCCTCGACGCGTGGGGCGTGGTCCAGGCTGGGCCATGCCGCGAAGCCTTCACCCAGAACTGCATCGGGCTGTTCGCGGCAGCGCCCGATCCGACCGCGCGGCCAGGCGCGGGCCCGGCACTGGTGGTGGCCGCGGCGGTCGATCCTCCGAGCGCCGTCTCCGTCTTGGCCGTGTCGGGCGACGCGCCGATCTGCCCGCCGTCAGCGCAGGGATGCGCCGGGGTGTTCACCGCGGCCTCGCTCCTCCCGGCAGCGATCGCCGGCATCGACGTCGTCCAACTCCTCGAAGGGGCCGCTGCCATGGCCCGGCGGTTCCGTGAGGCCCCCGCCGAGGTCAATCCGGTCGTCTCCTTGGCGCTGGTCGGCCGCTGGCTCGCCGCCGCCCCGAACACCCGCGAGGGGGCGCCGCGACGCCGCCTCCTCCCTCCGACCCGGTGGCGCGGGCTCGTCGAGTGGCAGTCGGCCCGGACCGCTCCGCCACATCCCCACGCCCCCCCGGCGGTGGTCGAGGGATGGTTTTCCACCCCGATCCGCGTCGCGGCATGCCGCCGGGCCCCGTTTGCGACGATCTCTTCTGGCGGCCAGGCCGATCTTCCCCGCCGCCGGCCGAGTGCGACGACCTCCGCCGACCAGATCCTTCTCCCGCGGTGCGACGAGCACACCCTCGGTCAATTGCTCGAGGGGCTCCGCCTCGCCGCGGCGGTCGAGTCGGGCCTCGGCTAAAGCCTGGAGCCGCTCGCCGGCCCGGGGTGGTATCATCCCGCCTCCTTCCGGAGCAGGACACAATGGCGATCACGCTGACTTGGATCGGACATGCCACCTGGCTCGTTGACACCGGTCACGGCGTCCTCCTCATCGACCCGTTCTTCGACGAATCCCCGACGGCCTGCATGAAGGGGGCGGAGGTCGCCTGCGATGCGATCCTCGTGACGCACGGCCACGCCGATCATGTCGGCGATCTCATCCCGATCGCGCGGCGGACCGGGGCCCCGGTCTACTGCAACTGGGAGATCGCCCAGTGGCTCGGGGGGCAGGGAATCGAGAATGTCCGGCCGATGAATCTCGGCGGGCGGACGACTGTCCCCGGCGGCACGGCGAAGATGGAATTGGCCCATCACTCCTCGAGCCTCCCGGATGGAAGCTACGGGGGGACGGCGGCCGGGTGGCTCCTCGATGTCGGTGGGGTGCGGGCGTACTTCGCCGGCGACACGGCCCTGTTCACCGACATGGAGCGGATCGGGAGGCGAGATGGCCAGGGGCGCGGCCTCGATGTGGCCGTCGTACCGATCGGCGACCTGTTCACGATGGGCCCCGACGATGCCATCGAGGCGATCAGGCTCCTCGCTCCGCAGGTCGCCCTGCCGACCCACTACGACACCTGGCCCCCGATCCGGCAGGACGCGGAAGCCTGGGCCCGGCGCGTCGGTGACACCACCGGCACCGATGCCCGCGTGCTCCGCCCCGGCGAACGGATCCGCATCGACGTCGTCGCCGACCCCAAGGGGGTCTGAAGGATCGACTGGGCGACCCCTCTCCCGTTGACAAGCCCCCGCGACCGGCCGATCAGCGCGACGTGGTCAGCGGCCGCGGCGGAGTGACCCGAACCTCGATCGCGTCGCCCACAACCCGGACCTCGAAGACGTCGACCTTGAGCCGCGGATTGTCGCACCACGCACCATCGCACAACCGGAATCGCCAGGCGTGCCAGGGGCAGGTGACCTCCCCGTCGCGGAGTGGCCCGCTGCCGAGCGAGGCCCCCATGTGGGGGCAGAGATCGTCGATCGCCTGGTAGGAC
Source organism: Planctomycetia bacterium (assembly GCA_037147115.1). Taxonomy (GTDB): domain Bacteria; phylum Planctomycetota; class Planctomycetia; order Pirellulales; family UBA1268; genus QWOP01. Next base: position 5,597 of record JBAWVV010000152.1, read on the forward strand.
GTACCATCGTAAAACACCGCCACGAGGCGTCCACCGACCTCGTAGGTGCGCCCTTCACCGGCAGGGATGTCGCCGACCTTGGCGACGGGCGTGAACAGAACTTCGGACATGCTTCGACCTTGTGACAGGAAGGAACACCGTGATGCACGCCCCGGCAACTCCCGCGGACGAGCCTGCCTCCGATGATACCCCTGATCGGGGCGCGGAGGCCGCCGGGCCGATCCGGCTCCTCGTCCTCGACATCGACGGGACGGTGAGCAACAGCCGCCACGAGATCGAGGATGCCACGGTCGCGGCCGTCGCCCGCGTTCGCGCAGCCGGCATCGCCGTGCTCCTGGCCACCGGTCGGCGTTACCGCGACGCTCTCCCGGTGGCTGCCCGGCTGGGGGTCGAGGGGGCGCTGGTGACCGCGTCGGGGGCGCTGGTGAAGCGGACGGGCGATCACGCCACGCTCTTCCGGGCGACGTTCGATCCGGGGGCGTTGGCCGCGGTGCTCGCGCGGATCGAGGCCCGCGGGCTCGAACCGATCCTCTCCACCGATAGCTACGCCGAGGGCTTCGACTTCCACTGCCGGCGCCTCCCCGGCCCGGCGGAATCGGAGCCACCACGGGGCGTCGCCGAATACCTCGCCCGCAATCGTCACCTCGCCCGCATCGATCCCGCTCTCCACCAGCGGCCGCCAGCGGGGGTGTTCGCCGCGTTCACGATGGGGGATCGCGACACGATGCTCGACCTCGAGGCTGAGCTCATTGCGGCCTGCCCGGGCCTGCTTTCGCTCCATGTCATCCGCAGTCCGCGGTACCGCGACTGGATGTGCGAGATCGCCCCGGCGGCGGTCACGAAGTGGAGCGGGGTGGCGGCGATCGCCGCGGCGGCCGGCATCCCTGCCTCCCAGATCTGCGCCGTCGGCGACGACGTCAACGACCTGCCGATGATCCGGGCCGCCGGCCTGGGGATTGCGATGGGCAACGCCAGGCCGGAAGTCCAGGCCGCCGCCGATCTCATCGTCTCGAGCCACGACGAGGGGGGAATCGTCGACGTGGCCGCACGGCTCGTCGACAGGTCCTGAGGGCGTCCGCGGAGCCGCGCCGGTGCCCCGTGCCACCGCGCCGGCAGGGGGGGTGGCCTGGGCAAGCGGCGTGGGTGGGGGTGGCGCGCGTGCCGCCGCAGCCGGGCTGCGGTTGTCCCCGGCGGCGGCGGTCCCTACAAGTCGGTGTTCGCCCGACATCCCGGCATCCTCTTGCCACACCCCGCCCCCGGTCTCCGATGGAACCGAAAATCCACCGCCCGCAGGCGCAGTGCAGCCGCACCGGCCAGCCCTTCCAGCCGGGGGATGCCATCATCTCGACCCTCGTGCGCTCCCCCGAAGGACTCGTGCGCACCGACACCCTCGCGACGGCATGGAGCGGCGCAGCGGAGAAGTCGGTGGCGCGGTGGCGATCGACCTACCCCAAACCCGACGCGACCGGCGCCGTGCTCGCGCCGAACGAAGTCCTCCTCGACATCATCGAGCAACTCGAGGGGCATCAGCCCGAGGCCCCGCTGCGGTATCTCCTCGCCCTCCAGCTCGTCCGTCGCCGCGTGCTCCGTTTCGTCGACCAGCCCACCCACGCGTCCGCCACCTCCGAAGGGCCTCCGCCGACCGGGGCCGAGCCGCTCCGGCTGGCGTGCCGGAAGCGCGACTGCGAATACCTCGTGCAGGTTGCCCCGCCGGAGCCTGCCGCCGCCGCCGCCGTCGAAGCCAGGCTCGCGGCGCTCCTCTGGTCGGGAGACGCCGCATGAGCCCCCCCCGTCGACGATCGACCACGGGCTTGCGGCGGGCCGGATCGCGGGGCTGTCTGTTGGCCCTCGTCGTCGTCGCGCTCGCCTCCACCGGCGCGACCTGTCCCAACGCCCTCCGCGGGTATCAGGTCGGGGTCATGCCGCTGCCGCGGGCCCTGCCGGAGCAGCCGACCCTCGAGCAAGTGATCGGCACGGTCCACGACAACACGCGCCGCGTGCGCAGTCTGATGGCCCCCCAGGCGGTTCTCTCGGTCCCCGGAGTCCCGCGGCTCTCGGCTCAGGTGGCCTGCGAGCCGCCGCGGCGCTTCCGGCTCCGTGCCCAGACGGCGATCACCGGCGGGGAGCTCGACATCGGCAGCAACGACGAGCTGTTCTGGCTGTGGATCCGCCGCCACGAACCCCCCGTGACGCTCTACTGCCGCCATGACGACTACGCCAAATCGGCCGCTCGCAAGCTGATCCCGCTCCGCGCCGACTGGATGCCCGAACTGCTCGGTCTGGTCACCTTCCGGCCCGAGGACCAGCACGAAGGTCCGGTGCCCATGACCGACGGCCGAATCGAAATCCGCACGACGATGGCGGGGCCGGACGGGGCGATGCGCAAGTCGACAATCCTCGACGGCACCACCGGGCTCGTGCTCGAGCAGCACCTCTTCACGCCGACCGGCGAACGGCTGGCGAGCGTGCGGACCTCGAGGCACCGCGTTGATCCCCCCAGCGGCGCCGCGCTCCCCCGGCTCGTCGAGGTCTCCTGGCCGGCGTCGGGTGTGGAGTTCCAACTCGAACTGACTTCGATCACCACGAACATGGCCCCCGCCGATCCGGGGCAGCTCTGGCAGATGCCCTCCTACGAGGGCTTCCAGCCGATCGATCTGGCCGACCCGGCGGTGGTGATCAGTGGTCCGGCCGCCAGTGCAACCGCGCCGGCGTTGCCAGTCGCACCGGCGTTGCCAGTCGCACCGGCGTTGCCAGTCGCACCAGCGCCTCTCCTGCCGCCGGCGTCCTCTCCGCCGGCGGGCCTTTCTTCGCCCCCCCGGCCCTATGCCGGCTGATGGCGGCCGAGCGGTTCAGCCGGCCGCCCGAGGACCGAGCGCTGTGGCCGAGGGTGGGGCCGCGGGCTGGCCGGGGGGGAGCGGCTGCCCCGCCTCGCGCATTTTCTGACGGGCCCGCGACAGCGCTGGCCCGATCGATCCCAGCGGGAGCCCCGTCAATCGGCTGATTTCACCGTAGCTGCGGGCCTCGAGATGGTGGAGGCGGATGAGCCGCGCCTCGTCGGCCTCCAGGCACCCCATCAGCCCCTCGATCTCCTCACGATCGGCGCGGCGATGCTCGGCATGCCGGTCGGCCGGCTCGCCGGTTTTCGGGAACTCGACCCGGACGACGTTGGCATCGGCGTGGGAGAGCATCCGCACCGCCGTCCGTCGGGCGATCACGGCAAGGTAGGTGGCAAGGCTCGAACGGCCGGCGAAACCGCGGAGCACCGCTGCGTTCTCTTTCAGGACCTCGACGAGGATCTCGGCGATCACGTCGTCCCGGTCGGCCGCGGAGAGTGCCAGTCGGCGCTGGCTGCAGGTGCGGTCGACCACATGATGAAAAAGCCCCGCGAACCGCTCGACGAAGCGATCCCAGGCGTGCGGAGCCCCCCGCAGGCAGTCCTCCACAAGCGCAGCATCGTCGGGGCTCCCCGGCCCGCTGATCGCTCGGTTGGCACCCGGTCCGCTCACGGTGACGCCTCCAGGCGGCCTGCCTGCCCCGGCCCGCCCCTCCCTCCGATCATACGGCGGCCGTTTCCGCCCTCCAATCGCAGTCCGTCACGACTCACGGAACAGCCCAGAAAAAGCCGATTCGTTTCGTTGACAGGGTTTGGGGTTCGACCTACCATTCCGCGCAGTCGCCCTGCCTTCCCACTGCACTTCCATCTCCTGGAGATGACTCGATCATGACCCACGTCGTCGCCGAGCCCTGTTTTGCCTGCAAGTACACCGACTGCGTCGTGGTGTGCCCCGTCGAGTGCTTCTACGAGGGGGACAAGATGATCTACATCCACCCCGACGAGTGCATCGACTGCGAGGCCTGCGTGCCCGAGTGCCCAGTCGAGGCGATTTTCCATGAGGACAACCTCCCGGCCGACTGGAAGGATTTCAAGGAACTCAATGCCGAAATGGCATCGCAGTGCCCGGTGATCACGGAAAAGAAAGATCCGCTGTGCTGAGTGCGGACCGGATGGTCCGCTGGAGTTCGTGCGGACC
>JBAWVV010000153.1:0-9528 GCA_037147115.1 Planctomycetia bacterium
CCCCGAGCAGGGTTTGAATCTCCCTTGCCCCGGCAGGTTCGCCGAGGGTATCAGCAACGTTCCGCGGGGCGGTGTCGTGCCGGGACCGTCAAGCTGCGACCGCCGGATGGCGACTGACGACCTTCGAGAGTCACGATCGTGCCGACGCCATTCCCCCAGCGACGACTCCCGGCCGGTGCTGTTGTGCCAGGGGGCGCCGCCAGTGCGGGGGGGGGGCTGATCTGGGTGCCGTGGCTGTTGTCCCCGCTGTTTGCGCTGGCGCCCATTGCGGGATGTGCCCTGGCGGGCAAGGTGCGGCAATCGGCGCTGACGTTCCCGTCCGGTCAGGCCGCCGAACCGCTTGCCGCGCCGACGGTGACGTTCGCCGAGCCGCCACCCCCAGGCTCATCGGGGGGAGTTGGAGCGGTCGCACCGATCGTGCCGGCCGGGGGCTGACGCCGCCGCCGATATCGCCCCTGCGAAACGGCCCGACGGCTCCGATCCAGGTCCATTCCTCTCCGCCGGTGGCATCGGCCACAAAAGCGGACTAGCTTTCAGCGGGGCTCTCCTTCCACCGTGGCCCCGGTGGGGACAGCCTCCGGGAGAACCCGTGCATGCCGCTCTGGTCCAGAATCGCGATTTCGTCCTTCCTGCTCGTGGTGGCCGCCGCCGGGGTGACGTCGACTCTCCAGGCCATCGCCGCCCGGCGGGCGGTCCTCGAGCAGGCCCGTGCCGGCGCCCACGGCGTGGCGGAGGTACTCGCCAGGGCGACGGCGTTTGCCGAGGAGGGGCCGTCGACGGTCGACGCCGAGGCTGGCGACCAGGGTAGACGCGACACCACCCCCGGCCTTCGCCGCCTCGTCAGCGAGGTGACCGTGGGGGATATCCGCGAGGTGCGGATCCTCGATGCCTATTCCAGTCCCCTCGTGGCCCGGGTCATCGATGACAATGGCAATCCGGCCGATTCCGCGCTCCCCCTCGATCAAGCTGACGCGGGGCTGGTGAAGGAATCGATCGCCACCGGTCGCTCGGCGGGACGCGTGGAGGGGGCGATGGTCCGCGTCGCCGCGCCGGTGGTCCGCGCCGACGGTGGCAGAGGGGGGGCGGTGCTCGTCGCCGTGGCTACCCGTGTCGGCCGGGATCTGTGGAGTTGGGAGCTCCTCGCGGGAGTGCTGGCGTCTGTTCTCGTCGGCCTGCCGGCGATCCTCCTAGCCCGCTGGCTGGCCAGATCGACGACCGAGTCGGTACGCGTGTCGACCGCGATCGCCGAATCGATCGCCGCGGGTGACATCAGCGGGGTGGTGCCGCCCGGCGGGAACGACGAGGCGGGTCAGCTCCTTGCGGGCGTGGGGCGGATGTCGGCCGCGCTCCGCGAGACGATCGGCCGGCTCCAGTCGGCCGGAGCCCGCGTCACGGAGGTCGAGTCTGACGTATCGGTAGCGCTGGCGCGACAGGAACGGATCGTCCGCGGCTTCAGTGGTTCGGTGTCGGACGTTTCCGGGGCCGCGTCGCAGATTTCCTCGAACGCCGAGCAACTCCTCGGTGCTACGGGGGCGGTGACCCTCGCGGCCCGTGAGGCGGCCCGCGTCGCCGACGATGGCAGGTATGGTCTGGAGCGGATGTCGGAGTCGATGCGCCAGCTCGACGAGGTGATGACCGCCTTCACGAGGAAACTGGCGACGATCCGCCAGCGCGCCGGGGGGATCAACGCCGTGGTGACAACGATCGCCAAGGTGGCCGACCAGACGAATCTCCTCTCCGTCAATGCCACCATCGAGGCGGAAAAGGCGGGGGAGGCCGGTCGCGGCTTCCGGATCGTGGCCCAGGAGATCCGGCGCCTGGCTGATCAGACCGCCCTGGCCACGAAAGACATCGAGCGGATGGTGCGCGACATGCAATCGGCGGTCTCCAGCGGCACGATGGAGATGGACCGCTTCCGCAACGAGGTCAGCACCCGAATCCAGCAGGTCACCGATGTCAGTCGGCAGTTGGCGGGGATCGTGGCGCCGGTGCAGTCGGTGACGCAGGCCCTCGATCAAGTCCACAACGGCATGGAAAACCAGAATGCCGGGGCCCGCCAGATCCGCGATTCGCTTGAACGGCTCCGCGTCGGTGCGGGCCAATCGGCGTCTGCCGTCGAGGCCTTCGTGACCGCTATGAACCAGCTCCGCGCCTCGGTCGCCGAGATCAACGACGAACTTGTCCGGCTGCGCGTCGATCCGACCGACGTTCCGGAGTGATGAGGGGGGCCGGGGACGAGACCGGGATCAGCGCCGTGGCGCCGTCTCACCGAACCGCGACGCTTGGCGGGCGGCGAGGAAACGCCGCAAGCCATGAACGATCCGTGCCGGCGGTTGGGCCCCCGATTGGCTAAACAGCGGCGTCTGACCGTCGTCGGTCACGATCAGCTCGACCGCGTCCGGGGCGAGCTCGACGCCGCCGAGAAGATTTTCCATCGAATCGGCTTCCTGCGTGCCGCTGGAGGCTGTCGGCGGAACGTGGGCGACGATGAAGTTGTCCCGAACAAAGGGGGCGAACTCCGGGTCGGAGATGAGCGAATCGGAGTGGCTCCGGGCGGCCTTGTCGCCGGGGCGGGCAACAACGAGGAGGATCGGACGCTTCGCCCCCCGCGCCGTTTCGATCGCCTTGTCGAGTGAATCGATGACCCCAGGGGGGGCGGCGGCCGGAGCCGTGGAGACGACCTCGGTCTTGGCGGGCTGTTCCGGGAGCGACTTGGCCATGTCGGCAATCCAGGAAGCCGGCGACTGCCCCTGGTAACCGCGCTTCTCGGCGAGCTTCGTGCCGTCAGGGCCGATCAGAAGGACGGCCGGGAAGTTTCGCACGCCGTATTTGATGCAGACCTTCGAGCGTTCCACCCGGACGGCTTCCGTGATCCCGTGCTCGGGGAGGTCGATCATCAAAAGAACGACGTTCTGCTGGGCCCATTCCCGAAAAGCGCCCGAATCGAGGACGTTTTTCTCGAGTGTTTTGCAGTGCGGGCACCAGTCGCTGCCGGTGAACACGGCCAGGACCGGCTGGCCGGTCTGCTCGGCCTGGGCGATCGCGCTGGCGTAGCTGGTGTGCCAAGCCTGGTGGGCCACCTCGGCAGCGGCCGCCGCCGGGGCGAGATGTCCGGGAAGGGTTCCCAGGGGGGAAAGAGTCGCCAGGGCGATGCCGGCGATGGCGCCGCGGAGGGCCGACTCGAAGTCGGGCCGCTGCCCTCGCTGCCCGGAAGGGGAAGTCTGCTGCCAGGGGCGTCGTGCCCATGACCGAAAGGTCGCTGCTCGCCTCATGCGCATCGTGGCACTCCTCCTTGAAACCGCTTCCCCAATGTCCATCGGGTGAAGGCGGCTTGCTCCGAGAGTTTCAGGCTCCAAAACCAACGCGTCAGGCTAGCAGTGGAGGAATGGCATGTAAATCACTCAACTTGACGTAGATTGCCTATATTGCCTGAATTACCTGGATTTGTGTCCAGATAGGGACTTACGGCGCGTCGGCCGACGGCGAGCCGGAGGGAGAAACGGCTCGAAGACGGATAGAATCCCGTTTGGAATCCTCCGGGGGAGAGGGTGGATGACCGGGGACTGAGGGGAAACCGACCGATGATGACCGCCCGTCCATGCCGCTTGAGCCGCCGCCTACCGATCCCCGCCGCCGTCGCTTGGCTGTGGGTCTCAATCGTGGCGGGGGGGGTGTGGGCTGACGACGTCGACCCCAGGGCCGACAAGCCGGTGACGGTGCCGGAGGTGTTCCGGCAACCGGAACGGGGCGTCGATGGCACCGGCTGGTACCGCTGCTCGGTGGTCGTGCCGGCCGGTTGGGAAGGGAGAGCCTTGGAGTTGTTTGTCGAGCCGTTCGATGCGGCGGTCGAGGTGATTGCCAACGGCCAGTCCGTCGGGGGCGCAGGGGAGTTTCCTCCCCGGTTCCGCAGCGGCCTGGGGGGGCCCGACCGGTTCCGGATCCCTGCCGGTCTTCTGCCGGCCGGCAAGCGGGCCGAGATCGTCGTCAGGACCTGCCTGCGGGACGGACGGACCGGATTCAACGTGGCAGCGCCGGTGCTCTTCGCGGGGGATGAAGCCCTCCGCCTCACCGGCCGGTGGATGTTCCGGGGGGGGGAGATCGTTCGCGACCAGCCTCCGGCGCTCCTGGAACCGGAGGTCGAACCGGCGGCGGAAGTCGAGGCGACGCTCCGCCGGATCGACGACACTGGGCCACTCTCCGCCGCGGACGAACAGGGCCGCTGCCGGGTGGCGGAGGATCTCCGCGTCGATCTCCTCCTTGCCGAGCCGGCGGTCCGTCAGCCTCTCTCGGTGAAATGGGATGCCCGGGGCCGGATCTGGGTGGCCGAGTTTATCCAGTACCCGGAGCCGGCGGGGCTGACGATGGTCAGCCGCGACGCCTTCTTGCGGAGCGTCTACGACAAGGTGCCGGCCGCCCCTCCCCACCACGACCGCGGTCTCGACCAGATCTCCTTCCACGAGGATGCCGACGGCGACGGGATCGTCGAAAAACACGGGGTTTTCGTCGATGGCTTGAGCCTCGTCTCGAGCTTCGCTTTCGATGCCGGGGGCTTGTGGGTCCTCCAGCCTCCCTACCTCCTCTTCTATCCCGACGCCGACCGGGACGATCGCCCCGACGGCGATCCGGTCGTCCATCTCGAGGGCTTCGGCATCGAGGATTCCCACTCGATCGCCAACAATCTCCGCTGGGGGCCCGATGGCTGGCTCTACGCCGCCCAGGGGAGCACGGTCACCAGCCGCGTCCGCCGCCCCGGGGCCAACACCCCGCCGGTCGTGTCGACCGGGCAATGCATCTGGCGCTACCACCCGCCAACGGGGCGCTACGAGATCTTCGCCGAAGGGGGAGGGAATGCCTTCGGGGTCGAGTTCGACGCTTCCGGCCGGCTCCTCTCGGGCCACAACGGCGGTGACACCCGTGGCTTCCACTACGTGCAGGGGGGCTTCTCGCGGAAGGGGTTCGAAAAGCACGGCGAGCTGTCGAGCCCGTTCGCCTTCGGCTTCTTCGAGCCGATCAGCCACCACAGTGCCCCGCGATTCACCCATGCCCTCGCCGTCAACGACGCCCCGGCGCTCGGTGAAAAGTATGCCGGGAGCCTGTTCGGCGTGGCCCCGCTCCAGGGGCAGGTGGTCCGCAGTGCCATTCGCCCCGATCGCTCGAGCCTTGCCACCCAGGATCTCGACATTCCCCTGGCCTGCGATGACAGCTGGTTTCGTCCGGTCGACATCCAGCTCGGTCCCGATGGGGCCCTCTATGTCTGCGACTTCTACGAGCAGCGCATCGACCATGCCAGCCACTATCAGGGGCGGATCGACCGGGATCGGGGGCGCATCTGGAGGCTCGCGGCTGCGGGCGCCCACCCAGCCCGGCTCCCCAACCTCGCCCGGGACGACGGCGCGGCCCTTGTCGAGCGGCTCTCCGATCCCAATCGCTGGATTCGGCAGACGGCGCTGCTCGAGCTGGCCCACCGCCAGCCAGCGGGCGCCCGCGACCGGGTTGCCCGGCTCCTCCTCGGCCCCACGCCCGGGCCAGCCTCCTTTCCGCTCGACCTTGCCTGGGCGCTGGTCCGCCTCGGGCCCCCGAGCGCGGAGGAATGGATCGCCCTACTCGGGCACTTTGATCCGTGGGTGAGGGCGTGGGCTGTTCGGCTCGCCTGTGACGATGGCCGCATCCCTCCCTCTCTGCTCGCAGCCATCGAGACGGCGGCAAACGCCGAGGATGACCCTCGGGTACGCAGCCAGTTGGCTGCCTCGGCCCGCCGCCTCCCCGCGGATCAGTCGTTGCCGCTGGTCGCCGCGTTTCTCGCCCGCGATCCCGAGGCGACGCCTGCCGACGGCGACGACATCCACATTCCGCTGCTGGTCTGGTGGGCCGTCGAACGGCTCCTTTCCGAGGACCGGCCGGCGACCCTCGCGCGGCTGGGCGGGGAGCGCGGGCCACTGTGGGATTCCCGGCTGGGGCGCGACGTGCTCCAGTCGCGCGTCGCCCGCAGGCTCGCCCTCGGGACGCGCGACGATCAGCTGGCCGCGGCCGGGCTCGTCGCCTCGGCCCCCGCCGCGCCCCACCGGGCCCGCCTCCTCGAGGGCTGCGAGCAGGCCTTTGCCGGCCGGTCGCTTGCCGCGGTCCCGGCCGAGCTCCTCGCCGCGATCAGCCGGGCGGGCGGTGGCTCGCGTGCCCTGCGGCTGCGGCTGGCCGACGGGGCGACCGTGGCCGACGCGCTCTCCGTGGTGGGAAGCGCCAGCGCCAAGCCGGAGGATCGGCTCGCCGACCTCGCGATCCTCGGCGAGACGCTCGCGCCTGCGGCCGAGCCGGTGTTGCTGGCGGTCGCTTCTGCTCCGGGGGACGAGCGGGTGAGGGCCGCGGCCCTGGCGGCCCTCGAAGGATGGAGCGATCCGACGATCGCCACCGCGGCCATCGGCCTGCTGCCCGAGGCCCCGCCGGCCGTGGTCGCTGCGGCGCTTGATCTCCTTGCCGGGAGGCCGGCCTGGACGATCGCGCTGCTCGAGGCGATCGATGACGGCCGTGTCGATCCCGCCTCGGTGCCGGAGGCGGTCGTTCGCCGGATCCGTCTCCATCGCGAGCCAGCCGTCGCGGAAAGGGTCGCGCAGAGATTTGGCGCTGGACCCGAGCCGGGGAGCGAGGAGGCTGCCGCGGCCGCCGACCAGACACGGATCAGCGCCGTGCTCGCCGAAGGCTCGGGGAGCCCGATCCTCGGCCGGACGGTGTTTCGCACCACGTGTGCCTCCTGCCACATGCTCTTCGGCGAGGGGGGGCAAATTGGCCCCGATCTCACAAGCCACGACCGAGGCGACCCACGGGCGCTTCTCGTCCACGTCGTGAACCCCAGCGCCACGATCCGCGAGGGCTACGAGACCACGGTCATCGTCACCGACGAGGGGCGGACGCTGTCGGGCTTTGTCGTCGGCGAGGATCCGGGGCTCGTCCTCCTCCGCACGGCCGACGGCCGGACGGTGAGCGTGCCGCGCGACGCGATCGATGATCTCCACCGCAGCCCGGTGTCGATCATGCCCGCCGGGTTACTCCGGCCCCTTGATGACCAGCAGGTCCGCGACCTGTTCGCCTACCTACGGTCGACGCAGCCGCTGGCGACGAAGTGAGCCCCGCCGCTGCGGGGCCACTGCACCCACGGCGGCAATGATCCCCGGCCTCGGGCACCGGACAGACTTTGAAGCTCAAAAAACCAGGATGGCGGCCCGGGTCAGCTTCAGCCGTTGGTGAGCCGCTGCATCCCTTGCCCAACGAAAGTCGCGATCTCCGTTCCCGACGTGCTATTTGAACACGGCCCGAAAACCTGCCTGCTCGAAATGGTGGTCCGCAGTCAGAGCTTCCGACAGCCCGCGCTGCGTCATCACCGCAAAGGAGATGCAATCTGTCAGCGACCAGTCCTTGTCTGGCCGCACCTGGTAAAGATCGAATCCAGCCTGGTAAACAGCCAAGTCATAGCCGACCACCACGAACATCGGCAGGCGATGAATGCGTTTGATCGCCTCAATGGCAAAAGGCTTTAGGCTTGATAGGGAAAAAGCATCCGCGAATTCAAGCAAGACCCATTCCGTTGTCACGATGCTGCCGGAGAAGGCGTGCAGGTACGACTTCACAGGCTGGTGCGCGGCGTCCCTCGTGTTGATCCAGGCGATCAAACCGTAGGTATCCATGAACACGGTCATCGCTTTGGCTTCCCCAGTCGATAGTGCTCATGCTGGGCAGCCAGGTCGGTCGGCAAATCGGGTGAATCGATAACCAAGTCGCCGAAGAGTTGCCCAAACGTCGATTGCTTGCCAACCTTCACCGGCTCAATGCGCACGCGCATGCCTTCCGTAAGCGCCTGCGCATCATCCGGTACGATGACCCCGTTATGGACCACCCCCTCGAATTCCATGACACACCTCATTCCTGATGACTGGCAACGCTCTTTAAGCCTTTCCCCCTCATCATACCCGTTCCGCTAACACGCGGCTACGTTCGCACGATGATCGATTCCCGGGTTATGCGCCGCGTCTGCTCGGTAGCGTGGAACAATTCATGTATGAGAGCCAAGAAGCTTTGGCAGCCTTCCATCGGCTCGATCCGGCAATTCTTGCCGGCAAAGTTAAGGAAGCGATATTGCTCACCCTTGGAGGAGACGATTCTGGTGGCAGACGCGCCACTGCCTTCCGACACCGGCGAGGATGAACCAGGGAGCGGGCCCACCGATTCTTTTCGCACCCATTTGGGAAGGATAGCGATTGCAGTCGCAATTGACGGTTGCCGCCCCTGTTATCAGGGCGACGATTCTTGCAGTGTCCATGTCGCCTCTCGTTCCCCTACTGTTTGCAGGAAGTGCATGGAGCGGTCTTACCCCCAGACCAACCGCCGGAGTATCCCGACCCCTAGCACTGCGGGCACTGGCCGTCGCCCTTGCGCTTGAAACATGTCTTGCCTTCTGGCATTTTTCCGCTGCCCGCACAGAGGCTGTGCTTACCGGAAGCTGGAGCCGCCATCGTTGTTCTCCTTTGTGGGCTAACGAAAAAGCTCACCTGCCGCGGCGGCGGGAGACCCGGGAACCTTAGAAAGCCGTGATGCCGCCGCGGTCAGGTGCAGCGTTTGGTTCGGCATTGCTCAAGCGCCGAGAGAACCAACGCCCGCACCTGCTCGGGAAGCCGAGAGAGTTGCCAATCCCGCTCATCGTCGGCTGACCCGCCTGCCGCCTCCACCGCCTTCGCTCCGTAGATCACTGGTCCCAAACTGTGATCGGCGAAGTGGGCCGTTGCGACGGCGTGACCAGCGGCTCGTGCAACCGCAACCGCAGCCTTGTCAGTGGCCTGTCGTGCTGCGGCGTGTGCGGCGACCGCCGCTCGCTGCGCGACACCCGTCTTGACCTCACCCCGAACCCACGCCCTCCCGATCTCGATAGCCTGTTGCGGCCGGTCATCCGTAGTGTGAAGCTCAAAGAGTGGCAACAAATGTTCCGCACAATCCGCAGCCCATGCCGCGAGGAGCTGATGCTGAGCAAGAGCCAGTGGCCCGCCGCGATGGGCCGCAACGAATCGCTTGTCACGCATCGATGACCTCCGCCGCCGAACGGCAGCGATCAATGGATCGCGACCTTACGCGAACCACGCCCACGCATTTTATCGTGAGCGATGTGCTCGTGGATAGACACCAGATGGGCGATCGCGGAGTTCGTCCAGCTCACGGTCATTCCGGCAACCCGAATCGCCGCCTCACCTCGGCAAGATCCACCAATCGACCTTCCGCGGCATCCTTACGACCGGCTTCGATCGCTTCGCGTACATAGACGCGATACATCACGTCCTCCCAAGTAGCGTCGCTCGGCAGGTCGTCGACGAGCTCCAGCACGGCAGCTTTAAGGTCCTTCGTTTCCGTATCGGGCATACTCGTCACTCCTATTTTGCAGAACTTGTATTTCCACGTTCCGTGTATCCAGCCAGCGGCGCCTGTGACCATGCCTACGGTTCTTCACCAGGCTCGACGCAAGCCGCTGCAAAAAATGGCTTTGCGTCGATCTCC
>JBAWVV010000154.1:0-9501 GCA_037147115.1 Planctomycetia bacterium
GGATGCGTCGGCCCCGCCCCCGGCGAGCTTCGTCCCCCTTTCGTCGCTCGGCATTCCCGGCCTCGAATCGATCCTCTCGAGCCATGCCGATTTCTACCGCGAGGCCTACGATCGGGCGGTGCGCGATCGGCAGGAGGGGGCGGCCGGCCCGCCGCGGGCCGAGTCGGCCAGGCCCGATCCAGTGCCCGGCCTCGACGAGGGCCCTGGCTCCGCTGGTGACGCAGGGCGAGCGGAATGGTAGGTTCTGGCCGGACCGGGTGCGACCCCCGGCCGTTCTCCCTCCGCGGGGCCCTGACCGATGATCGAAAATCTGCTCGCCGGTAACGCCAAGTTCGTCAACACCGAGTTCGCTCCGAACGCCGCTTACTACCACGCTCTGGCCGCTCAGCAGCGGCCCAAGGTGCTGTGGATCGGCTGTTCCGATTCGCGCGTCAGCGAACACCAGATGACCGACTCGAAGCCGGGGACGATGTTCGTCCACCGCAACGTCGCCAACATCGTCGCCTTCAACGATGTCAACATCTCGGCGATCCTCGAGTATGGCGTCGTCCACCTGAAGATCGAGGACATCATCGTCTGCGGGCACACGCGCTGCGGCGGCATCGCTGCCATCGAGGATGGTGTCAGCGAGAACTACATCGCTGACTGGCTCTGCATCGCCACCGGCGCCAAAGAGGCCGCCGACAGAATCGCGCTCGAGCGGGGCCTCGACCGGGAGCAGAAACTCGCGGTCCTGACCGAGGAGAACGTCAAGCTCCAGATCAAGCATCTCCGCAATCTCGCGCTCATCAAGAACTTGCACGCCAAGGGATTAGCGCCGCGGATCCATGGCTGGCTCTACCGCGTCGAGACCGGCACGGTCGATGTCCTCATCGACGGCCGCGGAGAAGCACCCCGGTCGGGCTCACCAGCCAAGGCCCTCAAGGCCGTTGTGGGCCGCAGTGCGAAGAAGCCGGCCGCGAAAAAAACGCGGAAGCGATGACGGTCGGCCGGGCCTCCTTTCGGGGGGCACCGGGCCGTAGGCTGGTATCGACGGAATCCCTTCACATGGCCTACGATGCGCAGGGGTGGCGGCGATGTGGAGTGCTTCGCCCGCTGGCCCGCTGTCGACAGCCGACGGGGAGATTACGACATGGCCCAGAGAGCGTCGTGGCGTTGGGTCGCAGGAGTGGCCCTTCTGGTCGCCGGGGTGTCGGCCCGGCCGGCTCGGGCTGTTGTCATCGATCGGCTCAACGCCGGGTCGGCGAACACGACCGCTCCGGCCGATGACCCGGGCTGGAACAACGTCGGGGCGATCGGGATCGGCGGCGGGGTCTATCTCGGCTATGGGTGGGTGTTGACGGCCGGCCACATCGGCAGCGGAAGCGGCATCAACCTCGGTGGCGTGACCTACACCATGGCTCCCGGCACCGGCCACCAGCTCACCAATGCCGGTGCCGCCGGGAAAACGGCTGCCACCGATCTCTTCATGTTTCAGCTCCAGGGGGCCCTGCCGAATCTGCCGGCCATCCGCATCACCAGCATTGCTCCGGCCAACGGTGACACCGTCACGATGATCGGCCGGGGAAGCGTCCAGGCGGCAAACCCGACCTTTTGGAACGTCAACACTTCGTCGACTCCGTGGGTCTGGACGGAGACGACCGCAGACCTCGCCAACGCTGCAGGCTTCAAGACCATCGGTGGAGGGACGATGCGGTGGGGCACCAACGCCATTGATGACCGCGGCTGGTTCAACGACGGGGTGGACGTCCTCGGCCTAGGGACGACGTTTAACCCGGGCGTGTCGAGCGACGAGGCGCAGGTCGTCGTTGGTGACTCGGGCGGAGCCATGTTCGTGAAACAAGCTGGACAGTGGAGCCTGGCCGGCATCATCATCGCGCAGGGGATGTTTCCGCAGCAGCCGGGGGGAACGTCCACGGCGGTGTTCTTCGGCACCTCCTACTTCGCCGATCTCTCCTACTACCGGCCGCAGATCATGGCCTTGGCGGTGCCGGAGCCGGCGGCCATGACACAGCTCCTGGCCGCCAGCGGAATCGGCGTCGGTGTCTGGTGGTTCCGGCGCCGGCGCGCGGGCTGACTCCTCGGGTGGGTGGACGATGCGGCTTTTCCCCTCCGACCGCTACCCTCTGCCGCTCCCCGCGGGGCACCGCTTCCCGATCGAGAAGTACCGGGAGCTGCGGTTGCGACTGGAAGCCGAGGCAGCGGCCGGTGCGGCGCTGGAGCTGATCGAGCCGCACGCCGCCACCGACGAAGAGATCCTCCGCGTCCACGACCAGGGCTACGTGGGCCGGGTGATGGCCGGCACCCTGACGCCGGCCGAGGTCCGGCGGATCGGATTCCCCTGGAGCGAGGGGCTCGTCGCCCGGTCGCTGCGGAGCACCGGCGCCGCGGTCGACGCGGCGGCGGCGGCGCTCGAGGATGGGATCGCTGCCAGCCTCGCCGGAGGTACGCACCATGCGGGGAGCGACTGGGGGGAGGGCTACTGCGTCTTCAACGACACGGCAGTGGCGGCGCGGGAGATGCAGGCCCGGGGGAACGTCGGGCGAGTCGCGATCCTCGACCTTGATGTCCACCAGGGGAACGGCACAGCGCAGATCTTCGCGGCCGATCCCTCGGTGGTCACCGTGTCGGTCCACGGCGCCCGCAATTTCCCGCTCCGCAAGGTTCCCGGCGACCTCGACATCGGCCTCGAGGACGGGGCCGACGATGCCACCTACCTGGCGGCGGTCGACGCGGCGATCGACGGCGCGCTGGGGGGAAGGGGGCCCGATCTGCTCCTCTACATCGCCGGGGCCGACCCCTACGCAGGGGATCGGCTCGGGAGGCTCGGTGTCAGCCGTGCCGGACTGCTCGAACGCGACCGGCGGGTGCTCACCGCGGCGCATTCGGCCGGAGTACCGGTGGGAATCGTCTGCGGGGGGGGCTACTGTGACGACATCGGGGCGATCGTCGAGATCCACGCCGCGACGATGCTCCTGGCGGCCGCGATGCTCACCGCCCGCCGGGGCTGAGCGGTGCCGGCTCCGGCCGGCCGACGGCAGCAATGGTGCCGACTTCTCCAACTCGGCAATCGCCGACCGGGCCGTTCTCGTTTATTCCTCGTCCTCGTCCTCGTCCTCGTCCTCGTCGGAGGCGAACACGAAGGCTGCCCGTCGCGGCGCCGGCATCGGGGAATCGGGGCCGCGGACGCTTCGCCAGACGATCTCATTAAGGAGCAGGTCGTCGGCGGCATCCTCGACGGAGAAATCCATGACCAGCGACGCCTCGGCGCCCCAGGCGGTCGCCACGTTCTTCTCGTCGAGCGCGACTTCCGCTGGGCGGCAGCGGTAGGGCTCGAGGATCGGGGCCTTCGCGAAACTGTCGATCATCGGCAGGGCCGCGGCATCGAATTGCGACATCGGGTCGAGCCCGAGGATGAGCTCCATCGTGCGGAGCATCGAGCTGGTCGAGTAGAGGCTCGAATCGACCGCACCATGCTTCGTCCACGGGCTGATCACGAAGGCGATCGTGCGGTGGGCATCGACGTGGTCGGGGCCGTTTTGGGCATCGTCCTCGACGACGAAGATCGCAGTCGTTGGCCAGAACTTCGACCGGCTCACCCCCTCGACGATCTGTCCGAAGGCGAGGTCGTTTTCGGCTATGAAGGCCGTCGGCGTGAGCTTGCCGGGGCTCGCGCCGCTGGTGTGGTCGTTGGGGAGGCGGACGATCTGGAGCCTGGGCATCTCCCCTTCCCGTTCAAACCGGGCGAGCTCGGCGAGGAAGCGATCGGCCCGCTTCAAGTCGGAGTAGTCCTGGTCATAGCTGCGGAAGAAGGGATCGAAGCGCCCCTCGAGGGCCTTGACCTTCGGCGTGCAGGGATCTTCGGGCGTCTTGCCGTTGGCGACCCATTCGCCGTAGCTGCGGAAGCTCACCCCCGCGGCGATCGCCCGGTCCCACAGGTAGCCCCCGGCCGGGCGGGCGGCAGCATCGAAGCTCCCCTCGGCAGGATAGGGAAACTTCTTCCGCCGGTTGTGGCCGTAGGAGAGGGGCCACTGGCGCTCGACGAAGTCGGTGGCGTAGGCCCCCATGCTCCACTCGTGGCCGTCGGCACTGACTTCGCTCTCGACGTAAAAATTGTCGAGGAGGACGAACTGTCGGGCGAGCGCATGATGGTTCGGCGTTACCCGCTCGGGGAACAGGCAGAGCGTCGGGTCGCCGTGCCCCTCCGGCATGTCGCCGAGGACCTGATCGTAGGTCCTGTTTTCCTTGACGATGTAGATCACGTGGGTGATCGGGCTCGTGGCCCCGGGGAGGAGCGGGATCGGATGGCCGTTGAGCTCGTCTGCCGAAAATAGGTCGTCAGCGGTAGGGGGCTGGCAGGCGAAGGCCCGTTCCGTCCAGGTCGCCAACTGCGCCGTCAGTGCCTCGCCCTCTTCGGGGAGCTCGATGAACGACATCGTCCCGTCGAACAGACCGCCGATGTAGTCGGGGGTAGGGGCGTCGGGATTGAATCCCGGCCGGGGGCCGTTGCGGTTGGAGTCGGAGATCATCCCCTTGCCGTTGGCGACGAGGAGCCGGCGGCCGTCGGCGGTGAGGCGGATGCAGGTCGGATACCAGCCGACGGGGATGAAGCCGAGGCTGCGGGCGGCTCCCGGAGTCTCGACCTCCCACACTGTCACGGCATTGATGTTGGCGTTGGAGACGAAGAGCCGCTCGCCGTCGGCGGAGATGGCCAGCGAGTTCGGCGTGTTGCCAGGAGGGGCGTCGGGAGTGAGCGTGGCGACGAGGGTCTCGCTCACCTTCCCCGCGTTGAGGTCGATCACCGACACGCTGTTGCGGTTGGCATTGGCGACGAACAGCCGCTGGCCATCGGGCGACATCACCATCTCGTTGGGGTGTTCCTCGACCTCGATCCGGCCGACAACGCGCCATTGCGTGGTGTCGATCACCGCCACGGCGGCCTGCGCCCAGAGGGAGACATAGAGCCGCTCCCGCGCTTCGTCGAGAAGGCAGGTCCAGGGATGAGGAGCATCGGCGACGACCCGCTCGAGGAGCACGTCGGCGCGCTTCGTGATCGATGGGTCGTCGGTCGTCGGTGGAAGCGCAGGGGCCGGCGCTGGGGCCTCGGCGCCGAGGAGGAGCTCATCGATGATCGCAGCGCCGTCGGCCACGGCCAGTCGCACGCGTGAGACCGAATGCCCCCACACATTGGCGGCGTAGAGGGTGGTCGCTGTCGAGTCGACGGCGATCCCGGCGGGGATGCCACGGAGCTTCTCTTCGCGGAGCGGCACGGCCTCGAGGGGCACAAGTGCCCCCGCTTCGAACCGGAAGGGGAGGATCGTCTCGGCCGCGCCTCCCGAGGCGTAGAGTCGCGTGCCTGTGCCGTCGAAGGCGAGCCCCTGGAAGGCCTCCTCGATGCGGGTCCGTGACAGCACCTTCCGCGTCTCCAGATCGATCACGGCCAACTCGTGGGGACCGAAGCCGCAGTGGAGGACGACGGCATGGCGGCCATCGGGGTGGAGGGCGATGTTGACCGGGAAATCCCCGACCTCCACCTGCTTGCCTGCCGGTCGCAGCGACCATTGGTTGGGGAGGACGACCGATCCGTCGGGCTGCGGCCCGGGGGTGCGGCGGATCGGCTCCTCAGCCAGCGCTAAAAAAGCGACCGCCGGTGCCAGGAGCGTGACCGCGACGAGGAAGGGGAAAACGCGGGGAACGGTGACCCTCGGGAATCGCATGGTAAACCTCGCGCGGGTGGAAGGGAGCCGACGTTGTACCCCCTCCACCCGGCAGCAGCGACCGTTCCACGCTCAATTCTCATCAAACGTTTTCTCGCCGGTCCCCGCCGGCCGTCGCGCTGATCGTCAGCGCTCCTTGGCATCGCCGTCGTCGACGAGGCTCCGCCCCTCACCGGAGAGCGGTTCGAGCGTGGCCCGGAGGATCCGGTAGCGGCAGTCGTAGGCGCCGAGGAAGAGAGCTTCTTTCCGCGGCGTCTGCCAATAGTCGGAGAGCGACAGCCGCTCCGGCTTTCCCTGCCAATCGATCCACGGCCGTCCATCGACGGTCACCGTCACTCCGGCTGGCCCGACGGTGGCGACGATCTCCGCCGGAAGGTTTTTCCGGAACACATCTCCGTCGATCCGCGTCGGGTTGTCGCCGACGTTCCGGCCGTCGACGTTCTCCAGGGCGCTGACGCGTCCGCCGGCAGCACCGAAACCGAGGAGCGCGAGAAAGCGGTGCTCCCCCGATCGCAGGCCGATCGTCAGCCCATTGGGCTCGTCGAGCGGTTCGACGATGAGGGTCAGTCGGTAGGCCTCTGGCGGCGCGTAGGGAAGCTCGATCCGTGCCCCGAGGGCCTTCGGAGCGAGGAGCTCGCGGCGGCCGTCGACCTCGTGGTCGGTCCACTCCCCCGCCACGCCATCGCGGCGCGGATCGGCTAGCGCCAGGAGATCGACGGTGGTGTTCGCTGCGCCGCGCGCGGTCGTCGGGAGCCGATCGGTGGGATCGACGTCGACCGGGTGAGGGGGAGCATCGGGGGCGATCCGGACCTGGAAGTAGCCCCAGGCGGTGGCGGCGGAAGGCCCATCGACCGGGGCGCGTTTTGCGTCATCGCCAGCTTCCGTGTCGATCTTCGGCGTTGGCCCGGTGACGCGCCAGCCGACGCCGCAGGGGCGGTCGAAGCGCCCCAGGGAGACCAGTCCGGTCTGGAGCGCCTCGGACTCAAGCGGCACGCTTGTCCACGGGCCGCGGAGGCTCGTCTGCACCTCCACCCGCAGTCCCGCAGGTATGTGCTCAAGGGGGAAAAGTCGCAGTGCCACCGGTTGGCCAGGCCTTGGGGCAGCCGGCTCGGGAGTGGCGGTGAAGGTGTCGAAGACCGGATCGGCCCGCGGGGCGTTCGCGCGGGCTTCGGCCGTGAACCCCAATTGCTTCTTCTGCCCGGCCTCAACCCACGATTGGGCCAGAGCGCTGCGGTACTGCCCTTCGCTCATCACGGAGCCATCGGCGGGCTCGGGATGGGGCAGGCCGATGGCATGGCCGATCCCCTCGTGATAGACGACGCAGTCGCTCCCCCGGCATGGAACGCGCCATCCGTCGCCGCTGACGAGCCCCCAGCCGCGCCCCCGATCGGCGAGGTAGACCGCGCGCGAGCCCCCAGCGGAAGCGCCGGGCACGTGCAGCCCGCCGTCGGCGAGGGCGCCGTCAAACTTCCAGCCATCGCCGGCGGGAGATTGGCGGGAGAAGTCATCGAGCGGCCGCCAATTGATGTCGCTCAAGACAAGGAGAACGGGGAAGGCGCCATCGGCATCGCGGCCGACGTCGAGCGTCCGGTCGACCTCGGTGAGGGTCCGGAAGAACGTGGCGTCGCCGTCGCCGGCGCGGAGCGCGCCGGTCGATACGGCGGAGCGGAAGGGCTCCGGGTGGATCGTGGTCACGAGGCGAGATCGGCCGGCAAACTCGCGGTGATGAAAGCGGCGCACGCGCTGGCAGAGCCATTCGACGCGCTCGCGCCAGTCGGGGAGCGGTTGCCGGTCGGAGGGGAGAAAGTAGACGACCGTGGCACGGATCGTGTCGATCGAGTGGCGGCCATCCCAGGTGGTGAGGCCGGGGGCCTGCTCGCCCTCGTCAGCCGCTGCGGATGGCGGGATCGCCACCATCAGGCAGGCAAGCGTTATCCAGGCCGCAAGATGTCTGACCGTTGGGGTGCGGGGCATTTGGTGTGTTTCCCTCGAGATGATCGTGGGCAGGATCGGTCGAAAGCTGACTAGTATAGCGCCCATTCGAGTGAAACCGGGCCGCACGCCCTGGCCCGGCGTCAGTCGCCGCGGAACCTTGCCTCAACACGCTCGCGCTCGCGGTCGATCTGCTCCGGGCTCGCGCCGAGGCTCTCGAGGATCCGCACGGTGAGCGCCAGCGCCACTTCCCCTTCGCCCGAGAATGCCTCCTCCGCTCCGGCTCGGCGGAGGCGCGGCACCTCGAGGGTGGTGTGTGTCCGGGCGAGGACGCAGACGTGGGGATTGAGTCGCTTGGCGTGGCGGATGATCTCCTCGTCGATCCGGCCGGAGCCGGAGGTGAGGATGAGATTGTCGGCCCGGGCGATCCCGGCGCGCTCGAGGACTTCCGGTCGGCTAGCATCGCCATAAATGGCACGAACGCCGAAGGCCAGGAGGCGGCGGACCGTCTCGAGGTTGAGCTCGATGACGGTCGGATCGAGCGAATTATCGAGGAGGAGCTCGGTGACCGTGCTTCCCACCGGTCCGTAGCCGACGACGATCGCCCGGTGGCTCGGGGCGGAGGCGACGGGGCCGACATCAGCCCGCGGATCGTCATCCCCGGTCCGGGAGCGCGCCAGCGACATGGCGACCCTGTCAGCGAGCCGGTAGAGAAGGGGGTTGAGCGTGATCGTCACGATTGCCGTGGCGACGAGGATCTCGAGGGCGGCAGCGGGAACGATCCCCAGGTCGCGGCCGAGATTCCCGAGGATGAAGGAAAACTCCCCGATCTGCGCCAGCGCCGCGGCGACCGGAATGGCGATCGATGGCGACACCCCGCGGAACCGCATCACCGCCAGGGCCACCGCCGGCTTGATGAGGATCACGATCAGCACCGTGGCGAGGATCGCCAGGGGAGCGCGGACGAGCGTCGAGGGATCGAAGAGCATTCCCACCGAGACAAAGAACAGCACGGCGAAGGCATCGCGCATCGGCAGGGCCTCCGAGGCGGCCCGGAGGCTGAACTCGCTCCGCCCCACCATCATCCCGGCGAGGAACGCCCCCAGTGCCATCGAGACGCCGAACACGCGCGCCGCCCCGACGGCGATCCCCAGGGCCACCACGAGCACCGCGAGCGTGAACAGCTCGCGCGAGCCGGTGTCGGAGACGACCTCGAGGATCCAGGGGATGACCTTGCCGCCGGCGAACACGACGACGGCAACCAGCGCGGCGATCTTCACCAGCGCCAGGAGCAGCGATAGCACGAGCCCTTCGACCGTCGGCTCGCCGCCGCCGAACACCGTGGGGAGGACGACCAGCGCGGCGACAGTGAGGAGATCCTCGACGACGAGCCAGCCGACGGCGACATGACCGGGTCGCGTGTGGAGGGCGCGGTGATCGGCGAGGACCCGGAGGAGGACGACCGTGCTCGCCACCGCCACGCAGCCGCCGAACACCGCCGCCGCCGGCCACGACCATCCGACCGTGCGCCCGACGAGGGTGCCGATCGCCGTCGCGACAGCGCTTGCCACGAGGGCTCCTGGAACGACGATCGATCGCACCTCGAGGAGCTCGCGGAGGTGGAAATGAAGGCCGACGCCGAAGAGGAGGAGAACAACCCCGAGCTCGGCCATGCCGCTGGCCAGAGTGGCATCGGCCTCGAAGCCGGGCGTGTGCGGCCCGACGACGATCCCGGCGATCAGATAGCCGACGATCGGGGATAGTCGGAGCCGATGCGTGATCGCGCCGAACACAAGCGCGGCGGAGAGGCCGCCGGCGAGCGTGAGGATGAGATCGACGTCGTGCATGGGGG
>JBAWVV010000155.1:0-9495 GCA_037147115.1 Planctomycetia bacterium
CCCACCCGCCCCACCTCCCGGTCGGTTGCCCCGGCCAGATGCGTCCCTGGCGCCCCCAGGTGGACGGCGAGTTGGCGGGCGAAGTCGACGACGGAGTGCCCCGCCGCTGCGAGCCCCATCCTGCCGAAACCGGCCCGCGGCACGACCGGATCGGGAATCAGCGGCGTGACGGCAGAAAGGCCGGCGGCGGCGGCGAGGAGGTCGTTGATCCCGCCGGCCGCTGAATCCCAGGCGGTATGGCTGCTCCAGACCGCGATCCCGGCTCGCGCGAGATCGAGGAGCAGGCCGCCGGTCGGGGTGGCATCGGTGAGTCGGGCGACGGGGCGGAAGGGGAGGGGATGGTGGGTGACGATGAGGTCGAAATCCCCGCCGATCGCCTCCGCGACGACGGCGGCCGACAGCGTCAGGCACGTGAGCACCCGATCGACTCGCCCACGCCGGCTGCCGACGAGGAGGCCGACGGAATCCCACTCCGCCGCCAGCCGCAGCGGGGCGAGGTGTTCAAGTGAAGCGGTCACGATGTCAAGCGTCGGCATCCCTCCGATCATACAATCTGTTTTTGGCCCAATCCCTCTTTCCGCCCCCGGTGCCACTCCATGGATCGAGCCAGTGTCTGTGTCCCGGCCGGCGCCCTCGCCTCCGACCTGCGGACCGCCTTTCGCCGCGCGCGGACACTCGGTGTGAAGGGGGTGGAGCTCGATCTCCGCACCGACCTCGACGGGGGGCAGATCTCCGCCACCGGCGTGCGGCAGCTGCGGAAGTGGCTCACCGACGAGGGTCTCGTGGTGGCGGCCCTCCGCTTTCCCACCCGGGGCGGCTATGCCGACAGCGATCGGCTCGAGGCGCGGATCGAGGGAACGAAGCGCGCCCTCGACCTCGCCCACGGCCTCGGCACGCCTGTGGTCATCAATCACGTCGGCGCGATCCCGGCAGAGGATTCCCCGGCTTGGGGCGTGATGCTGGGAGCGCTTCGCGACATTGCCGGATGGAGCGAACGCGCCGGCGCCACGCTCTGTGCCGAGGCAGGGAGGGCGTCGCCTGCCGATCTCCTCCGGCTCGTCGCCGCGCTGCCCGAAGGGGGGCTCGGCTGCACGCTCGTCACCGGAGCGCTCGTTGTTCATGGCCACGACCCGGCCGTCGCCGCCGCCGAGCTGGCGGGGATCGTGCGCCATGCCTGGCTCACCGACGCTGTGCCCGGGACGTTTGCCGGTCATGGTCGCGCGATGGTCCTCGGGCGCGGGGATGTTGATATCCCCGCCACGCTCGGTTCGCTCGAGGAACGGGGCTACCGCGGCTGGCTCGGGCTCGAGGTGGTCGACGGCACCGATGCTGCGGGGGAACTGGCCGCCGCGATCGCGCGGCTGGCGCTCGTGTGAGGGCTCGACGCGGTCTCCTCGCGGCGGCGGAAGGTGTAGATGCCGCGGCCGTCGGGGGAGAGGATCGTGAAATAGACCTCGCCAGCCTCGTCCTCGCCGAAGCTCAACACGGGGAGCCCCTCGCGGTCGTGCGGGATCGGCCGGTTGGAGACGGCCCGGCCCGTGGCGTCGTCGATGCCCAGGGCCCACAGCCGCCCCGAGACGTAGTCGGCATAGAGATAGCAGCCGTCGAGTTCGGGGAGCTTCTTCCCGCGGTAGACGTTGCCGCCGGTGATCGACTTGCCGATGTCGTGCGCGTACTGCCAGACCGGATCGACGAATCCCGGGCCGGTGGCCGTGTTGGTCGGTGCGTAGGGCTGGTTTCCCTCGCGCAGGCTCCAGCCGTAGTTTGCCCCCTTCACGCCGAGATTGATCTCCTCCCACAGATCCTGTCCGACGTCGGCGATCCACAGTCGGCCGGTGCGCCGATCGAACGACATCCGCCACGGGTTGCGCAGGCCGTAGGCCCAGATCTCCTGGCGCACTCCGGCGGGCCTTGGCGGCTTGCCACCGTTCTCGGCCATCACGGCGACGAAGGGATTGTCGGCGGGGATCCCGTAGGCCGTCTTCTCCCCCTTGGAGTCGACGTCGATCCGCAGCACCTTGCCGAGGAGGTTCTGGAGGTTTTGCCCGTTGCCGAACGGATCATTTTGCTTTCCGCCGTCGCCGTAGGCGACATAGAGATAACCATCGGGGCCGAAGCAGATCGTGCCCCCCTTGTGGTTCCACGCCGGGTGTTCCACGCGGAGGATCTCCTCGCCGCTTGCCGCATCGGCAGAGTCGGGATCGTCCTTCGATACACGGTAGCGCTCGAGAACCATCGTGAGGGGCGTCGTCTTCGTGGAGTAGTGGACGAAGAACTCGCCGTTCTCTGCGAACCGGGGATGGAAGGCGAGGCCGAGGAGCCCCTCCTCGTTCTGCTTGTCGGCGTAGTGGACTTTCTCGGTGAGGTCGAGGAACACCTTCGTCGCCGCCGAGTCGGGGCGGAAGAGATGGATCGCTCCCTGCTGCTGCGGCACGAACAGCCGTCCCGATCGATCACCGGCGTGCGTCAGCAGAATCGGCCGCAACGGATTCGGTGTGCCATCGACATCGGGGGTCCAGCCGGTCCAAACAAGATCGGGGAACGCCTGGACGGCCTCGATCGGCAGTGGCGACTCATCGATCGGCCAGGTTACGGCGGCGGCCGCGGCGCTCTTCGACGGAGGCTCGGCCTGGGCTGCTGGGGCAAGACCGGCCAGGGACGCCAGCACAACGAGGCCCAGGAGCGGCGTGGGGGGGCTCTGAAAAGAGAATGGCACGGGAAAACTCCGCTGAAAGGGCGTTATGCGAGTGGGATGAAGGTCGACGGCCCGGGGCCGTCACGCCGGCCAACAGATCCGGAAACTTGCGGTCTCTCCATGATCGGGCTGATTGACCACCATCCGCAACAGACTTATGGTGACGTCCCGCGGCCGGTTTGTCTGCTCCCGTCCCGATTTGATCAAAGCCGGCTGCGATTTTGTCGCCTTCGCGGTATCCATCGCTCATGCGTCCCCTCCTCACCTGGCTGGCGATTCTCGGGTATGGCGTGCTCGCCCTCGGGTTGCCGTTGCCGGCCGGGAAGGGGCCAACAGGAGCGCCGGCGGGGCTCGATGTGGCCGGCGTGATCGCCGCCAAAGATCGCTCGGTGGCGTTTCCCTGCATGAACAGCCCCTGCGGCTGTGCCAGTGCCGATCAGTGTTTCCGCGAATGCTGCTGCACGACGCTCGCCGAACGCCTCGCCTTCGCCCGCCGGCACCGTCTCGACGCCGGGCTCATCGCCGCGCTTGAGGCCCGCTTGCTCGGAGCTGGCGAACTGGCAGAACGGAAGCCGCACGCGGCCTGCTGTGCCAGTGACCTCGCGGCGCAGAACTGCTGCGACAGTCAGCCGAAGTCGCAATCCCCCTCGGCCGCTGCTGAGGAGCGCTGCTGCGACGACGCAGTGGCAGCAGAGTCGATCGAAGCCGACCCGGCGCCGATCATGGAGCAGGGACGCGTCCGGCAGGTGACCCTCCGGGCGATGCTCGCCTGCAAAGGGATCGTGACGTCGTGGCTGGCCGTGGGAGGCGCCCCTCCGACACCGCGCTTTGAAATCACCGGCCTGTTCCCGCCGCAGGCGTGGGTCGAGCTGTTGGATGTGACCGGGGAAGACCCCCTGCTGGTGCCCGTGCCCCCGCCGCCCTGGGTGGCCTGAACGAGGATTCCGCGGCGCTGATTCTTAACTGAAAAGAGTTGAGAGATCGTTGGGGACAGGATGGGATGTATCCCGTCCCTCCCGCGCGAGATGAGCGCCCTTGTCTGCCGTCCCGTTCGTCGGAGCCGTGTGTGTCATGCGCTGCTGCATGACCGCGCCGGTCGCCACGCGTCACCGCTTCACCATCCACGTTGAAAAGAGTTCGCCATGACCGATTCCACCTTTTGGCCGCGCCGTCCGCGGGCGTTCACGCTCGTCGAACTGCTCGTCGTCATCGCCATCATCGGCACCCTCGTCGGCCTTCTCCTCCCCGCCGTCCAAGCGGCGCGCGAGGCGGCCAGGCGGAGCAACTGTTCGAGTAACCTCCGCCAGCAGATCCTGGCGATGGTCAGCTATGAAAGCGCCCGCAGGGCTCTCCCGCCGACCGACCTCCCTGGCGGGTTCTCGATCCAGGCCAGGCTCCTCCCCTTCATGGAAGAGGGGAGCATCGCCTCGCAACTCGATTTCAATCAGCCGGCGACGACCGGGGCTTACAACGCCCAGATGCCCAACCCCGCCTTCGCCACGCTGTTTGCGACACCGATCCCGGTGATGCTCTGCCCGAGCGATCCGGCGCCGGCGATCCACACCGTGACGGTCGTCTCCGGCGGCCCGTTCACGTACGCCGGCTTGAGCTACATGGTGAGCACCGGTTCAGGGGCCGGCACGACCTACGACCAGCGCTGGCCCACCGACGGCGTCGTGTCAGAAGGATCGAAGGTTCGCCTCGCTGCCGTCCTCGACGGCCTTTCGAAGTCGGTTTTCATGAGCGAGACGGTGCGTAGCGACGGCGACGATGTCACGCTGGCCGCCGGCCAGGCGCCGAAGTTCCCCTACCAGAAAGCGCTCAATGGCTCCGGGGGCGTCAACAGCGCGAAGCAGGCGACTCCCGGCTATTCGGGGGGCGGGGCGTGGTCGGCTGGCGTGAGTGGCGGCATGATCCAAAACCCGCCACTGGAGACGATCTGGAAGTCGTTCACGTCGTGGCGCGGTGCGAACACCAACACGATGCGTGGCCGTGGCACCTCGTGGGCGATGACCGGGGCGTGCAACACGCTCACCAACGGCTACAGCCCGCCCAACAGCCGGATTCCCGACGTCGTAGTCCACGCCACCGGTTTTTTTGGGCCGAAGAGCTATCACCCTTCCGGGGCCCAGGTCGCCTTCGGGGACGGCTCGGTGCGGCTGCTCTCCGACAGCCTCGACGCCACGGTCTGCCGGGCGCTCCACAGCATCAACGGCGGTGAGGCGGTGTCGGCCGAGGAGTGATCGACGCTCCTTGTCGATCCTGATCATGACCCGCGCGGCGGGCCCGGGGAGCGACTCCCGGGCCCGCTGTCGTGGAGGCCCTTATCCTCTGCCGGAGCGATCGATGTCACCGTCCGAGTCCCCGTCCCCATCCCAAGACTCTGCGTTCTGGCCCGACTACCGGGCAGTGTGGCGCTGGCATTTCTACGCCGGCATCTTCTGCATTCCGTTTGTCGCAGTCTTGGCGATCAGTGGCTCGATCTACCTCTTCAAGGCGGAGCTCGAAGGCTGGTCTGAGCGCTCGTACGACCGTCTCGAGCAGGGAACCAGCGCTGCTTTGCCGTCGGCGCAGATTTCGGCGGCGCTGGCCGCATTCCCCGGCAGCACCTTCGAGGGCTACGAGCTCCCCGCCGCGCCGGGATGCGCCGCCCGAGTTCTCCTTCGCAGCGAGGCCGGCTCTCGACGGGCCTACGTCGATCCGACGTCGCTGGCGATCCTCGGCAGCGTGAGTGAACGCGACCGCTTCATGAAGCAGATCTTCCGGCTCCACGGGGAGCTGCTGATGGGGAACCGCGGCTCGAATCTCGTCGAGCTTGCCGCCTGCTGGACGATCGTGATGGTGCTCACCGGGCTTGTCCTCTGGTGGCCACGACAGGGGCGTGGACTGGCGGGCGTGGTCTGGCCACGGCTCCACGGCGGCAGGCGGTTGTTGTGGCGCGACATGCATGCGGTGACGGGGGTGTGGATCTCGCTGGTCACGCTTGCTCTCCTCTTCAGTGGTCTTCCGTGGGCCAAGTTCTGGGGGGATGCTTTCAAGTCGGTGCGGCGCTTGACGGGCACGGCCGTCGCCCGCCAGGAGTGGTCCAACGACGGCGGCCGGAGCGAAGCCACCGGCGCGGCCGGGGCGGCACGCGGAGGCGAGCATGCTGGTCATGCCGGTCATGCCGGTCATGGTGGCGGTGGGAGACGGTCGGCTCCGGTGGAGCTCACGGCAGCCGAACTCGCGGCAATTGATGTCGTGGCTGCCGCCGTGACGCCCTTGCGGCTCGACGCGCCGGTCGTCCTCGCCCCGGCGCCAGGGGGGCAGGGGCGGTGGACGGCCAAGTCGACGACCGCCAACCGGCCGCGCCGGGTCGATCTCGTCGTTGACGGGGCCAGCGGCGCGATCGTGCGCCGCGACGACTTCGCGACGAAGCATCCGATCGATAAGGTGGTGGCCGTAGGGGTCGCCTTCCACGAGGGGCGCCTGTTCGGCTGGCCGAATCAACTCCTCCTCCTCGTCACCGCCGCTGGGCTGGTCCTCGTCTGTATCAGTGCGGTCTGGCTGTGGCTGCGGCGCCGCGATCCGGGCCGGCTCGGCGCACCGCCGCCGGGGATCTCCCCCCGGCGGAGCGTGCCGCTGGTGGCAACGGTCGTCGGCCTGGGGGTGATCCTCCCCCTCTTCGGCCTCTCGCTCTTGGCCGTTCTCCTTCTCGAGCGCCTCGTCCTCCGTCGTGTGACGCCGGTGAAGACGTGGCTCGGCCTGGCGTGAGTGGCCCGCGGAGGTCGCTCGTCGTCAGGCGAGGCGGGCGGCCGCCGCGACCGCGGCGGTCTCGACCCGGAGAATGTGGCGTCCGAAGGTGACGCGCTGGCACCCGGCGGCCTCGGCGGCGGTCACCTCCTCGGCCGTGAATCCCCCTTCGGGGCCGACGAGGACGAGGATTTCAGCGGTCGGCCCCGCAGCGAGGACTGCCTCGGGTGGTCGCCCGAGGGGATCGGCGAGGAGCATGCGCGTGCCGGTGGCGGCCGCGGCGAGCAGGTCGGCGATCGAGGCTGCATGAGCGATCTCCATGAGTGAGTCGCGGCCGCACTGCTTGCAGGCCTCGACCACGCCCCGTTCCAGCCGACTCCGGGCCGAGTCGGTCGCTTCGGCGACACCGCGCGTCGTGATCAGAGGGACGAGCCTCGAGACGCCCAGCTCCGTGAGCTTCTCGACCATCCACTTCTGCCGATCCCCCTTGGGGAGCGCGACGGCGAGCGTCACCGTGACCGCCGGTGGGGGAATCGTGGGGAGAGCGTTGCCGAGATCGAGCGTCACCTTGTCTCGGCCAATTCCCGCGACCCGCGCTTCCCAGGCGTGGCCACGGCCGTCGAACAGCGCCACGGTGTCGCCGACCTTAGCTCGCAGCACGCGGGTCAGATGCCGGGCCTCGTCCCCTTCGAGGAGGGCGCTGGTCCCCTGCGGGGGCGTGGTGAGGAAGAAACGTTCGCTCATAGTGAGGGGGGATCCTAGCAGGCTGTGGATAAAGTTCCCGCCGCCGGATGCGGCGGCCGACACCCCCGAAAAACCTTGGCTTTTTTGGGGGTGTCTCAAGTGGACGGTTATCGCCGGCTGTCCCGCAGCCGGTGCGGTCATGGATGACTTTTTCCACGGATAGCTAGAGCGTCGCGGGGCCGGGGCTGGCTAGCAGTCGGGGAATGTCGGCGGCGCTGGAGCGCCGCGCGGATCGGGGTGAAAATGGCCTCGGTGACCGTCTTCGCCAAGGGCTACACTCGCCGCATGGTACGCGATCGCTGGCAGTTCACCGCGCCCCCGTTCTCCGGTGATTCCGATCCGGCCACGTTCCACGCCGGCGGGCCGCAGGACGAGGCGCTGGCCCGGCTGGAATGGCTCGTCGAGCAGCGGCAGCGCTGTGCCCTGATGGTCGCCGACGAGGGCTGTGGCAAGAGCCATCTGTGCTCGATGATCCCCAGGCGGCTGGGGGGCATGGGGTGCGAGGTCGTGCTCCTCTCCCTGCGGGGGCTCGGCGACGACGACTGGCTCGAGCTCCTTCTCGCCCGCTTGCCGCTCGATCCGCCGGCGCGGGCCGAGGCGATCCGACCGTGGCAGAAGCTCGAGGACCGGCTGCGGGAGAACACGCTCATGGAGCGGACGACGGTGATCGTTGTCGACGACGCCGATCATGCCTCCGCCGCAGCGCTCGAGGGAATCACCCGGCTCGTCGTCGCCTCCGAGCCGCTCTTCCACCGCACGCTCCTGGTGTTGACGACGAGTCCTGACGGCATGACCCGGCTCCCGGCCCCGCTTCGGCAGCGGACGGCCGTGCGGATCGAATTGGCACCATGGGACGAGGAGGATGTGGCGGGCTTCATCGCGGCGGCCCTCGATCGTGTCGCTGCCGATCGCGACCTGTTCACCCCCGAGGCGGTGGCAACGCTGGCTCGGTTCACCGGCGGCGTGCCCGGCGCGGTCTGCCGGCTGGCGCGGCTGGCGGTGGTGGCGGCCTCTGCCGACGGCCTCGGGAGTGTCGATGCGGGCACGATCGAACGGGCCTGGCGCGAGCTCGTTCCCGATTCCTCACCGCGCCCCTCATGCCCAACGCCTGCCGCCGACGAGCCGAGTCTTCCGGCCAATCCCCGGGTGCGCGTGGTGCGCCGACTCGGCGAGTGAGGAACAAGCTCGGCGTGAAGCGGTGCGGCCGGCGTCATCCCCGCAGGAAGCGAGGGGGCTGTTGGGAACGAGCCTGCGATGGCCTACACTGCTAGTTCTTCCTGGGGATCCTGATGACGGGGGCCCTGCCCCCGGGATTCCACCGAAACTCCTCTGAGCATCGCCGTGGCCCATCCAGCCCGAGACCCGTCCCCCGCGCTGAGCGGTCGTGCGCCGGTGTCGACTGCCACCGGGCGGTCGGTGGCGATCTCCCCCGATGACGATTCGCTCATCGATCTGCGCAACCGCTACCTCGCCGCCTTCCTCGCTTGGTGTGTTCCTGGCCTCGGCCACTTCTACCAGGGGCGGAAGCACAAGGGGGGGCTGTTCATGGGGGCGGTCCTCGGGATGTTCCTGGCCGGCCTGTGGCTCGGCGGCGGCAAGGTCGTCTATGCGGCGTGGCGGCCGGCGGAACCGCGCTGGGCGTTCGTCTGCCAGGCCGGCGCCGGGCTCGTGGCGATGCCGGCGCTGGTGCAGTCGCGCCAGCTCTCCGGTGGGGCGAAGCAGCCGTTCTTCACGAGCACTTTCATGGCACCGCCGCTCCATCCGGGGCAGATCGTGTCGCGGTCCTATGCCGCCCGGCTCGTCGCCACCGATCCCGACATCGATGACGAGGCGTTCTTCGATCGCCCCCCATATCGGCAGTTCCGCGGCGATGAGCTTTCGCTCTGGCAGCGTCGCCTCGGCCGCTGGTTCGAGTTCGGCACGCTTTACACGATGCTCGCTGGGATGCTCAATGTCTTGGCGATCTACGACGCCTTCGCCGGCCCGCTCGGCGCCGGGTCGTCCCCCGGCAGTGATCCGCGCAAGCCCTCTGATCCTCCCCGCTGACGCTTCCTCTCGATCGCTCCCCGCGGCCCCTCCGAATCGAGCCTCCCATTCCCAGCCTCATCCCCTACGGATTCGCCCACGTCGCACGGATCTCCCTGACGACGTCGACCTTCAGGGAAGGAATGCTCCATGACCGCGCTTGAGCTCCTCGCCTTCATGCCCCCCGTGGCGTCGTTGGCCGACCGGTTGCCGGGATTCCTCTTCGGGCTGCCGCTGGTGGCACTGGCGAGCCTCGTGTTTGCGGCCACGCACCATGAAGACCCGGCCGCGATCCGCTT
>JBAWVV010000156.1:0-9490 GCA_037147115.1 Planctomycetia bacterium
AGCCGATGACCCGCGTCCCACCGATCGGAGTGGCGACGAACGTCTTCCCCAACCGCCGCTTCTCATACTGCATCACCCGAGCACGGAGGAAGTCGTCGAGCGCCTCGCGGCCGGAAGTAAACCCGGTCCGATCGTGGCGACGGTCGAGCGGCTGAATCGTCCAGTCAGCCACGGCGGGCCCGGTGCCGTGCGGCGGCGGCCTCGAGGGCGGGGGGAGGAGCCTGTGGATTGGCGAGCAACTCGAGGAACCGGTCGCGGTCGCGGTCGGAGAGCGGCACAGCCGTCTCCTCGGCGAAGTGGAGATCGTCCTCCGCTATGACGTTCGCCCGGCGGACGCGGATCTCGCAGTCGCTCACCTGCTCCACGATCACGGTGACATTGGCAAACCCCTTGGGAAGGACAAGCCTCCCCTTGGCATCGGTGGTACGTGTCTCGCTCGTCACGGCTGGCCTCCTCTTTTGCTGCTGGCCCCGCGGCGGCAACACACTTGCGGAGTGCATAAAGGGCCTTAGTGGGACGCTCCCACCAAGGACAAGCGCGGGACGGAGCGTCTCCCCTCACAGCCCCGTCAGCGGGACCGCGAGGCCGTCGTAGGCCAGCTCCACGCCCGGCGGGAGCGTCGCGGAGACATCGCGGTGGGAGATGTCGTGCGAGAAGTGGATGAGGAGCGTCCGCTTCGCTCCCACGCGCCGTGCCACTTCGAGCGATTCCTCAAGAGAAAAATGCGTCGAGTGGCGGGATTGCCGGAGACAGTCGAGGACGAGGATGTCGAGCCCATCGAGAAGCCCGTAGGTCTCCTCCGGCACGCCGTTGGTGTCGGTGCAGTAGGCGACGTCGCCGAAGCGGAAGCCGAGGACGTCGAACACGCCGTGCCGCAGCCGCAGCGGCACGATGCGGCAGCCGAGGAGCTCGAAGGGCTCGGTGCCGATCCGCTCGAAGACGAGCTTCGGCACGCCCCCGCCGGGGAGCGGCATCGGCAGGAAGGCGTAGTCGAAGGCCCGGCGGATCCGGTCTTCGACGAGCGCCTCGCAGTAGACCGGGATCGGTCCGCCGCGCGCGAAACAGAGCGGCCGGACGTCGTCGAGGCCATAGAGATGGTCGACATGCTCGTGCGTGTAGAGCACCGCGTCGACCCGGCCGATCCGCTCCCGGAGGAGTTGCGAGCGGAGATCGGGGGTCGTGTCGACCAGGAGCGTGCCGCCGGGGAGCCCCAGAAGAACGCTTGTCCGCGTCCGCCGGTCACGCGGGTCGTCGCTGGTGCAGACCGGACAGGCACACCCCACCATCGGCACGCCGACGCTCGTGCCGGTGCCGAGAAAGATCATCTCGCCGGCGGGATCGCGAAACGGCAGGGAAACGGCCATGACTGAAAAAACCCTAGGGTGACCGGGGGCATCGTAGCAGCCCGGTCACGGCGCGGTGAGCCGGGCCTCGAGCCAGGGGGCGACCGCCGTAAACCAGGCTTCGGCATGGCGGCGCTGACCGGCGCCACTGAAGTGCACCCCACGGCCGCCGGAATCCCGGAGCGGGCCGATGAGCCGATCGGTGTCGGGGCCGGGGAGGGCAAGGCCGTCGCGGCAGACGGCAGCCTGCGCCGCCCGGATATCTGTCGAGGATTCATCGCCGGGGACATGGTAGGTGGCCCGGGCGACAAACCAGGGGTGTTCATGGCCGACTTCGACGCGCGTAGCGCGGATGACGCGCTCGAGCATCGCTTCGTAGAGCGGCCCCGGCAGCGTGCGCGACCGATCTTGCTGGTTGGCGTCGCTCTCCCCCTGATGCCAAAGCACCGCCCGGAACCCGGTCGGCTCCAGCTGCTTCATCCGGCCAACAAGCATGGCGAACGCCGCGCCGTCGCTCTCAAAACCACCCCCCGCCACGGAGCGGACCCGCGCGGTGAGCGTCGGCGGGGCCGGGAATCGACTCCCCTCCGGAAGCCATTCGCGGACACTCGTCGCGCCGATGCCACAGGCCACCAGGCCGATCGGGACGTTGAGCTCGGCCTCGAGCCTGTCACCAAGCGCCGGCAGGAAGCTCCCGCCGTCGCCGCTGGCCCCCGGCTGCGGATCGGCCGCCACGCGCCACACCCCCTCGGGATCGAGCGCCACGACCCGATCAGTCGCCGGGGCGAGCCGCTCCTCGCCATGGTTGGCAGAGTTTGATTGACCGGCGACGACAAACACCTCGCCGATCCCGACCCGCTCCACCGCCGCTCTCCCCGTCACAGCCCCCTCGACCACCGCCCTGACCTCGACCCGATGCCAGCCCCCCGCTGGCGCGGCGAGGAGGCCGGTGAACGTCTCCCCTTTCCGCAGCAAGGGCTGCCACGGGGCATCGATCGCCAGGGCGACGCGAGCCTCGATCGTTCCCGCCTCGGGAACGTCGGCCCGCACCTCGACAGGGATGGCCCCGCCGGCGCGATCGTGCCGCTGCACCACCGCCCGCTCGGGCGGAGCGACGATCCGCAGGGCCGCCCCCCCGGGCTCCGGCGGGGCGCCAT
This sequence comes from Planctomycetia bacterium, assembly GCA_037147115.1. Taxonomy (GTDB): domain Bacteria; phylum Planctomycetota; class Planctomycetia; order Pirellulales; family UBA1268; genus QWOP01. Next base: position 2,501 of record JBAWVV010000156.1, read on the forward strand.
GGGCCAGCAGAGGCGCGGCGACGAGGGCCAAAAGCGGGACGACCCACGGCCGCAGCCGGATTCCGGGCCAACACCGATCCGCCCCTGAAGCCCGCGGGAAGCAGCAGTCGATTCCGTTCCATTGTCGTGCCATAAGAAACTCCTCGACCCCGTTTCGCCTTGACCGATCGCGCGGGATACCGCGACAATCCACCGGTGGCGGCAACGGAAACCGCCCAGCTTACCCGGTCCACCCGCTGCTCCCGGCCCGCCATGGGCCCGGCGGGGTGCCGTCGTTCTCGTTCGGGCCGGTCACCGGCCGGAGGGCGTGGACGGCGTCCGATCCTCCCTTCACCGGCTCCGGCCGACCCTCTTTTCCGCCCCGCCGAACGAAACGACGCACGATGGAACACCTCGAACAGATCTGGGACGCGGTCACGAACACCGCTGCCGCCGCTGGACACCGCGTGGAGCGGCTTCTCACTGGCATGTTCGGATCGTCCAACGCGCGGTACCTGCGACGGCTCGAGCCGAAGATCGAGGCGATCAACTCGCTCGAAGCCAGATACCAGGCAATGACCGATGCGGAGCTCCGCGGTCAGACGGCCGAGTTCCGCCGCCGTTTGGCCGCCGGCGAAACGCTCGACGACATCCTCCCCGAGGCCTTCGGCGTCTGCCGCGAGGCGGGGAGCCGCTGGCTCGGCATGCGTCACTACGACGTCCAGCTCGTCGGCGGCATGGTGCTCCACTCCGGCGCCATCGCCGAGATGATGACCGGTGAGGGCAAGACGCTCGTGGCCACGCTCCCTGCCTATCTCAATGCCATCGAGGGGAAGGGGGTCCATGTCGTCACCGTCAACGACTACCTCGCCCGCCGCGACATGGAGTGGATGGGGCCGCTCTACATGGGACTCGGGCTGACCGTTGGCGCGATCCAGTCGGGGATGGATTCCGCCGAGCGGCAGAAGTCGTATGCGGCCGACATCACCTACGGCACGAACAACGAATTCGGCTTCGACTACCTCCGCGATAACATGCGGATGGCCTCGCGCGGCGATGACCGCTTCCCGGCCCACCAGCAGCAGAGCCAGGGAACGCTCAATTACGCGATCGTCGACGAGGTTGACAACATCCTCATCGACGAGGCCCGCACGCCGCTGATCATCTCCGGCCCGGCCCATGACGACATCGCCAAGTACACCCGGGCCGACCAGATCTCCCGCCAGCTGCGCCCCGAGGAGCACTTCGAGGTCAAGGAGAAGGAGCACACCGTCAGCTTGACCGAGGCGGGCGTGCGCTGCGCCGAGCAGCTCGCCGGCGTGGAGAGCTTCTACACCGCGGGCAACATGGAGTGGCCCCACCTCATCGACAATTCACTCAAGGCCCACCACCTCTACAGGCGCGACGTCAACTACGTTGTTCAGCAGGGGGAAGTGGTGATCGTCGACGAGTTCACCGGGCGGTTGATGCCGGGCCGACAGTGGTCCGACGGGCTCCACCAGGCGGTCGAGGCGAAGGAGGGGGTGCGGGTCAAGGAGGAGTCGCAGACCCTCGCCACCGTCACCCTCCAGAACTTCTTCAAGCTCTACCAAAAGCTCGGCGGCATGACGGGCACGGCGATGACCGAGGCGAGCGAGTTCTGGAAAATCTACAAGCTCGACGTCATCGCCATCCCGGCGAACCGAGGCATGAAGCGGATCAACCACTCCGACGTCATCTACCGCACCGAGAAGGAGAAGTGGACGGCCGTCGCCGATGAGGTCGAGCGCGTCCACCGCTGGGATTCGCTCGCGCTCTCCGACGGTAGCTGGCGGATCGGGCGGATCCTCGGCGAGAACGACACGACGATCGACTTCGAGGACAAGGAGACGCGGACGAAGGAATCGATCCCGCGGAAAACCGTCCGCGACCTCCAGCACCGCGGCTGCCCCGTCCTTGTCGGCACCGTCTCCATCGAGAAGAGCGAGCTCCTCTCCACCCTTCTCGAGGCCCGCGGCATCGATCATCAGGTGCTCAACGCCAAGCACCACAAGCGCGAAGCCGAGATCATCGCCCAGGCCGGGCGTCGCGATGCCGTGACGATCGCCACGAACATGGCCGGCCGCGGCACCGACATCATCCTCGGCGGCAACCCTGACACCCTCGCCTGGGCCAGGCTCCAGGAAAAATACCCGACCCGTCTCGACGTCCCCAAAGAGGAATGGGACACCCTCGTGCGCGAGATCTCCAGCCGGGAGAACATGAAGGTCGAGGGGGACGAGGTCCGCGGAATGGGAGGGCTGCACATCATCGGCACCGAGCGCCACGAGGCTCGGCGGATCGACCTTCAGCTCCGTGGTCGCTGCGGGCGGCAGGGGGATCCCGGCTCGAGCCGGTTTTTCCTCTCGCTCGAGGATGACCTGATGAGGATCTTCGCCGGCGAGTGGGTGAAGAACGTGCTGACGCGGCTGGGGATGCAGGATGGCGAAGCGATCGAGAGCCGGATGGTGACGCGGCGGGTCGAGGCGGCGCAGAAGAAGGTTGAGGAACGCAACTTCGACGTCCGCAAGAACCTCCTCGAGTACGACGAGGTGATGGACGAGCAGCGGAAGAGGGTCTACGGATTCCGCCAGAAGATCCTCGACGGCTCCGATTGCCGCGAGTTGATCCTCGACATGATCGACCGGCAGATCGACCAGAACGTCGGCACGTTCCTCGACAAGGACTACGGCCCGCAGACCTACGCGACTTGGGCCGCCGGCCAGGTGTCGTGCGAGCTCGATGCCACCGATTTCCGCGGCCTGAACCCCGAGGAGGCCGAGCGGCTCGCGACCGATCAGGCGATTCGTCAATCGGAGACACAGATCTTCGAGGCGGTCGAGGAAAATATCCCCGAGGGGGAGGACGAGAGTGAGTGGAACTGGGGGGCCCTGGCGACGTTCGCCAATGCCCGCTGGAAGACCCACCTCACTGATCGTGATCTGAAGCGGATCGGCCGGCAGGATGTCGTCGAATACCTCCAGGGAGTGGTCCGCGAGGCGATCACGAAGATCGATCTCACCGAGGGGGGAAAGTTCCTCTCGCATGATTTCGGGCTGCGGAGCGCCTGCGGCTGGACGGAGTGGCGGTTCGGCGAATCGCTCACCGCGGCCGACATCGATCGCGCCGTGCAGTCAGGGCTCGACCCGAAACAGTTTCGCGAGTTGGTCAAGCTGAAAGCCCACGATGTCTACGCCCGCCGGGAGATCGACTATCCGGTCCTCGCCGGGCTGTCGCATTTCATCCGCCCGCAAGCGGACGGATCACAGGCCCTCGATCGCGATGGCCTGCTCGCCTGGGCACGCGATCGCTTCGATCCCGAACTGCAGTCCTCCGATCTCGAGACGAACGATCTCGACCAACTCCGGCGTGTCCTCTCGGAGGCGAGTCGCCGACGCCATGCCCGCGGCGACGATCCCCGCGACGAGATGAAGCGGATGGAGCGGGCCGTGCTCCTCCAGTTCCTCGACAACGCCTGGAAGGACCACCTCCTTGCCATGGATCACCTCCGGTCGAGCGTCGGCCTCCGTGGCTACGCCCAAGTCGACCCGAAGGTGGAGTACAAGCGGGAGGGGATGCGCACGTTCGACCTGATGTGGAAGGGAATCGACGAACGCGTCACCGATATCGTCTACCGGATCGAGCAGGTCGAGGACGATGCCCTGCGGAGCACCTGGAAGGAGACCGCGGCGATCCATGCCGCTGCCCCGTCGGCCACGCTTCCCGAGCCCCCCTCGGCGGAAGCCCCTGCCGCCGAACCGTCGAATCCGGATGACCATGTCGAGCCGATCCGCAATCTCACCCAAAAGGTGGGGCGGAACGATCCCTGCCCGTGCGGCAGCGGGAAGAAATTCAAGAACTGCTGTGGCCGATCGAGCAACGTGACCAACGGCTAGCCGTGGCCCCCGCGTGCGTGCCGTCCCCCGGCGGTCACGGCCCCCATGCTCCTCGACCTCATCTACCTTGTCGTCTTCGTCGCACTCCTCCCCTGGATCGCCTGGCGACGCTGGTCGGGGGGACGCCCGGTGGCGGCTCCGTGGATGCGTTTCACCGGCGGGATCACTCCCCTGCCCCGCCGCAAAGCGGGCGTTTCTCGCATCTGGCTCCACGGCGTCAGCGTCGGCGAGATCCAACTCCTCTCGTCGCTTGCCCGCGAGATCGACGCCCAGGCCGGGGCCGCGGGAATCGCCGTCGAGTTCGTCGTCTCCAGCTCGACGACGACCGGCCTCGACCTGGCCGCCAAACGCTTCGGAAACGCGGTCGTCTTCCCCTGCCCCCTCGATTTCACCTGGGCGGTGCGGCGCGTGCACGGTGCCGTCGACGCTGATCTCCTCGTCCTCGGTGAGCTCGAACTCTGGCCCCATCTCCTCGCAGTGGCATGGCAGCGTCGGCTGCCGGTGATCGTGGCCAACGGGCGCTTGAGCCAACGGAGCTTCCGTGGCTACCGCCGCGCCGCCCCGCTCGTCCGCCGGATGCTGACGCGGGTCACGCTCGTCAGCGCTCGCTCCGCGGCCGATGCAGAGCGCTTCCGGGCCCTCGGTGCCCCGCACGTCGTCGCGGCCGGATCGATGAAGTTCGACGGTGTTCGTGGCGACCGCCAGCATGAAGATGTCCGCCGTCTGGCGCGACTGGCCGGCTTCCAGGATGACGACGTCGTGTTCCTCGCCGGGAGCACCCAGGCTCCCGAGGAGGCCCTGGCGATCGACGCCTACCGGGCCGCCGCCGCCGACCATCCCCGCCTCCGTCTCGTGATCGTGCCCAGGCATGTCGAGCGGAAGGCGGAGATCGTCGCCCTCCTCGACGGCTCGGGGCTTGCCTGGCAGGCCCGCAGCACCCTCGACACCGAGGGCGCGGCCCCCGACACGCGCGTGCTCCTTGTCGACACGACGGGCGAACTCGGAGCGTGGTGGGGAACCGCCACGATCGCCTTCGTGGGGGGAAGCCTCGACGGGAGGCGGGGCGGGCAGAACATGCTCGAGCCGGCAGCCTACGGGGCGGCGGTCTGCTTCGGGCCCCACACCCGCAACTTCGTCGACGAGGTGGCGGTGCTCCTGGCCGCCGATGCGGCCCGGGTGATCGCCGATGGCCCCGGCCTGGCGATGTTCGTCCGCGCTTGCCTTGACGATCCCCGGGCCGGCCGGGCGCTCGGGGCACGGGCCGCCGGCACTGTGGCTGCCCATCGCGGCGCCACCGCTGCAACCGCCGAAAGGATCCTTGCCACTCTCTCCGCCACGGCAGATGGGGCGGAGGGTTGCCCCGGGCCGCTTGAATCTGGATAATTCCTCACCCCGATCCCTCAATCCCCCCGGCCCGATCCTGTCGGGCGCAGCCACCATCACAGCAAGAGGCGACGAACCGTGTCCAAAGGCAAGTATCTGTTCACGAGCGAATCGGTCAGCATGGGCCACCCCGACAAGCTGGCCGATCAGATCTCCGACGGCGTCCTCGACGCCTACCTGGCGCTGGACCCGTTCAGCCGCGTGGCCTGCGAAACCCTCGTGACAACGGGCTTGGCGGTGGTGGCCGGAGAGATCACCTCGAAGGGAACCATCGACTACCAAAAGGTCGTCCGGGACGTGATCCGTGACGTCGGCTACACCGACGACGAGATGGGGATTTCCGCCGACACGTGCTCGGTGCTCGTCGCCGTCGGCAAGCAGAGCGGTGACATTGCGATGGGTGTCAACGAGGACGACTCGAAGGGGAAGGACATCGGTGCCGGCGACCAGGGGCTGATGTTCGGCTACGCCTGCAACGAGACGCCGGAACTGATGCCGCTGCCGATCGCCCTCTCCCACCGGATCCTCAACCGTCTCACGGAGGCCCGCAAGAAGGGCGAGGTCGACTGGCTCCGCCCAGACTCGAAGAGCCAGGTGACGATCGAGTACGAGGGGAACACCCCGAAGCGTCTCGACACAATCGTTGTTTCCACGCAGCACGCTCCCCACGTCTCCAACGAGGAGATCCGCAAGTTCGTCATCGAGAAGATCTGCAAGCCGCTCCTGCCGAAGGATCTCGACATCTCGAACATCACCTACCACATCAACCCGACGGGTCGGTTCGTGGTCGGTGGGCCCCACGGTGACTGCGGTCTGACGGGCCGGAAGATCATCGTCGACACCTACGGCGGCTGGGGGCGGCACGGTGGCGGAGCATTCTCCGGCAAGGATCCGACGAAGGTCGACCGCAGCGCCGCCTACATGGCCCGCCACATCGCCAAGAACATCGTCGCGTCGGGGCTCGCCGACCGTTGCGAGGTGCAACTCGCCTACGCCATTGGTGTCAGCGATCCGGTGAGCATCAAGGTCGACACCGAAGGGACCGGCAAAGTGGCCGACGAGAAGCTCTGCGAGGTCGTCCGGGAGTTCTTCCCCCTCAAGCCCCGCGGGATCATCGACTACCTCGATCTGCGGAAGCCGATCTACCGTAAGACCGCGGCGGGGGGCCACTTCGGCCGCGAAGGGTTCCCGTGGGAGAAGATCGACCGGGCCACCGAACTGGCGAAGGCTGCCGGGAAGGCCTGATCCCTCCCATGGCTGTCGCAGCAGAACGTGGACCCGGGGCGGATCGATCGATGCGTGATCGCCCCGGTCCACGGCTGCTGGCGTCGCTCAGCGCCGCCGTCGCCGCGACCTCCCTTGCCGCTGCGCTGGTGCTCGTGATCCGAAGACTGCAGGTGCCGTTCGACACCTCGGGCCTCGCGTCGATTGTGGCGCTGATCGCGGGCGTTACCCTCGTCATCCTCGTCGACGCCGCGTCTACCAGCACCGGTGTTGCAGCGAGGACGCTGCAGCGTGTGGCCGTCCGCCTCGGGTTGGGGCTCACCCTGGCTGCAACCCTTCCCGGTCCAGCGGCCCTCCTCGCTCCGCACGAGCGTCCGCTGTGGGTGGTGGCGATCGCGGTGGCAGTCGCGGCAGCGGTGATCGCGATGATTGTGCCGATCGCCCCGTGGCTGGGGCGGCGTCCAGAGCCGGCCTCCCGGCGTGGCGACGG
>JBAWVV010000157.1:0-9424 GCA_037147115.1 Planctomycetia bacterium
GTGCAGAGGGGGGAGGCGCGAAGGCCGTGCCGGCAGCGGCGGGGGGGGCTGCACAGACCGTCGCAACGGACGTGGCGGCAATGGCTCTCCAGGCAGGAATTGTCCGAAAAGATTGGGGAGCCCGGCAAAGGGGCCGGGGCCAAGTCGATTCCTTCCGGCCAAGAGCATGCGACGCTCCCCGCGATTCAAGGGACTTTCACCGCCACCGCGGCGGCGCGTTGCGGCGTTGCGCAGACGCGTCGGCTTGACCGGGGCGATCCTGGCAGGCGCCCTGGCCATCGTCATCGGCATGGGAACGGCTTCGGCCGCTCCGCCGGCGCGGAAAGCCCCGGCCCCCACGGCCGCTAGCCGGGCGCCGATCCGACGGCTGACGCGGATCGAGCACGAGCACACGCTCCGCGATCTTCTCGACCTCCCCGGCCTCGAGGTCCGTGGTCTCCTCCCCGAGGACGGGCGCGCCCACGGATTCGACAAGACCGCTGCGGCCCTCGACGTCTCGCATGTCCACATCGCCGGCTGGTACGCCGCCGCCGAAGCGGCGCTGGCCATGGCCACCATGCCCCAGCCGACGGCTCCCAAGCCGGTCCACGAGACGCTCCTCCCCGGTGCCCAGGAGTTCTTCAAGCTCGCCCTGCTCGAGGGAGACGCCGTCTTCCTCCGCGAAGGCGCCTACGACGACGAGGCGCTGCCGATCGTCCGCGCGGCGCTCCCGCACAAGCTCGCCCACTACGAGCAAGCGGGGCTCTTCCCCTATCGTCACTCGGTGGGGGTCTTCCGCCGCCAGGCCGTGGACGATCACTTTGCCCTCTTCTTCACCGGCTTCGCGCCGATCCGCGCCGGCCACTACCGGCTGCGGATCTCGACCTGGAGCTTCCAGTGGGACAAAGGGCGGTTGCTGCCGAGACCGGCCCCGGAGGCCGTCAGTCTCCATGCCGACGACCGCCTGCTTGCGTATGTCGATGCGCCGTCGCTCGAGCCGACGGTCCACTCGATCGACACCTGGCTCAATCCCGGCGAACGGATCCTGTTCACCGCCGCCTCGCTGCCGCCGGCCCGGGTCTACAAGATGCCGGGAAGAGCGGCGGAGTATGTCGGTCCAGGGGTGGCGGTCGATTGGATCGAGGTCGAGGGACCGATCCATGATGCCTGGCCCCCAGAGAGCCACCGCCGGATCTTCGCCGACCTGCCGGCGCTGCCGCTGCGCGACAGGTCGGCCTCCCCGCCGCGCCGACCGCTCGCCGGGCAGCGTTTCCCCGGCGCGCTCCCCAGGGGTGAGGAGCCCGGAAAACCGTGGGCCGTGACCCCCGTCGACCCGGCCGCCGACGCGCGGCGGTTGCTGACGGCGTTTCTCTCGCGCGCCTACCGGCGACCGGCGACGGCAGGTGAGATCGCGGTCGCCACGGCGCTTGTCGCGAAGCGAATGAAGCAGGGGGATTCGTTCGAGGATGCCGTCCGCACCGCCTGCCGGGCGGCGCTGTGCAGCCCCGAGTTCCTCTTTGTCGGCGGGCCTCCGGGGCGACTCGACGACTGGGCCCTGGCGTCGCGACTCTCCTATTTCCTCTGGGACTCGATGCCCGACGAGACGCTCTTCACCCTGGCCCGGCGCCGGCAACTCGCGCAGCCGGAGATCCTCCGGGCCCAGGTCGAGCGAATGCTCGATGACCCACGGGCCGAGCGGTTCATCGCCCACTTCACCGACGAATGGCTCGATCTCCGTGATCTCGAGGCCACCACGCCCGACGCGACGCTCTACCCCGATTTCAGTTCCGCCCTCCTCGATGCCATGCGAGCCGAGACGAGGGCCTTTGTCACCGAGCTCGTGCGTGGCGACGAGCCGGTGACGGCCCTCGTCCGCTCCGACTTCGTGATGGTCAATCAGCGTCTGGCCTCCCACTACTTCCCCGGGGATGGCGCCGGCGTGAAGGGCTGCGCCATCCGCCGCGTGCCACTGCCGGAGGGGAGCCACCGCGGGGGCCTCCTCGGCCAGGCGGCGATCCACAAGGTGACCGCCAACGGCACGGTGACGTCGCCGGTGAAACGCGGCGTCTGGGTGCTGCGGGAGCTGCTCGATGCCCCCCCCGATCCGCCCCCGCCTGGGGTCCCGGCGGTCGATCCCGATGTCCGCGGTGCGGTCTCGATCCGCGACCAACTCGCCCGGCACACCTCCGATGCCGGCTGTGCCGCCTGCCATGCCGCCATCGATCCGCCCGGCTTCGCCCTCGAGCCGTTCGATGCGGTCGGCCAATGGCGCGACCGCTACCGTGTCTTCACCGACGCCCCCGGCCCCTCCGCCATCGATGGCCCACCGGTCGACGACGCCTGCACGCTCGCCGACGGCCGTCACTGCGCGTCGTTCGAGGCCTTCCGTGACGCGCTCGTCGCCGACCGGCGCGTGCTCGCCGCGGCGCTGGCCCGACAGCTCGTCGTCTACGCCACCGGTGCCGACGTTCTCCCCGCGGAGCGCGACGCCATCGCCCGGATCGTCGACGACGCCGAGAGGGCGGGGGGGGGAGTCCGTGCGGTGATCCATGCCGTCGTGGCCAGTCCACTGTTCCTCGACCAGTGAAAGGATGCCCTCCGATGGCCCCCTCCTTCCCGACGAGCCTCTCCAGACGCCGTCTCCTCCGGGCCTGCGGCGTCGGCATCGGCCTGCCGTGGCTCGAGGCCCTTGCCCCCCGTCGGGCCAAGGCCGCCGAGCCCCGGGCGCCGCTGCGGTTGGTGGCGATCGAGACAACGATGGGACTGCTCCCCCAATACTTCTTTCCGGAGGGGACCGGCCACGACTACGTCCCCTCTCCCTACCTCGTTCCCCTCGAGCCGTTTCGCGACCGGCTCACCGTCTGCTCCGGGCTCTCCCACCCGGACGTCGACGGCGGCCATGCGGCCGACATCGCCTTCCTGACCGGGGCTCCTCACCCGGCCAGCGGTAGCTTCCGCAACACCGTGTCGCTCGACCAGTTCGCCGCCGAACGGCTCGGCGCGGAGACGAGGCTCCCGAGCCTGACGCTCACCGTCGCCGCCCAGGGAACGACGAGCCTGTCGTTCACGCGCGACGGCGTGCTCCTCCCCGGCGAGCGGAGCCCAGCCCGGCTCTACCGGCAGATGTTCCTCCAGGGGACGCCGCAGGAGACCGGCGAAAAGATCGAGGCCCTCCGCACCGGCCGCAGTGTTCTCGACTTCGTCGCCACCGGTGCCCGCCGCCTCGACAAGAACCTCCCGGCCGCCGATCGGGAACGGCTCGACCAGTACTTCACGAGTGTCCGCGACCTCGAGGATCGGCTCCAACGGGCCGAGGTGTGGGAGAAGCGCCGCCGCCCTCGGCCGAAGTTGCCCCCCCCGGTGGAGAACCCCGAGCAGGAGTTGTTCACGCTCCTGCGGCTGATGGGGCAGATGATCCGCCTGGCCCTGGAGAGCGACACGACGCGGCTGGTGACGCTGCTGGTCAATCCGGCCCAGTGGGTGCCGCGGGCTCCGGGGGTCGTCCACGAAACCCACGCCCTGACGCACCACGGCAACCGGCCGGAGATGATCGCCGAGCTCAAGCGAGTCGAGGAGGTGCAATTCGTGATCCTCGCCGAGCTCCTCGCCGGGCTCGATGGCGTCCGTGAGGGGAGCCACTCGCTCCTCGACGGGACGATGGTCCTCCACGGATCGTGCCTGGGGAACGCCAACGCCCACTCCAACAGCCGGCTCCCGGTGCTCGTCGCCGGGGGGGGATTCCGCCACGCCGGACACCTCGCCTTCACCGATCGTGACGCGCCGCCGCTGGCGAATCTCTACGTCAGTCTGCTCCAGCGGCTCGGCGTCGAAACCGACCGTTTCGCCAGCTCCACCGGCACCCTCCGCGGCCTCGAGGCCGCCTGAGGCGTCCGGGGCCTCGGCCGGTCATTCGCTCGACACGGCCTCGAGAAGATCGATCCGCGCTGCCCGACGGGCGGGGATCCAGGCGGCCAGGGCCGTGACCACGACGGCGGCGAGCATGTTGGCGAGGATCACCGTCGGCCGGAGCGTCGAGCGGATCGGATGGCCGAGGAGGGGCTGGCTGGCGATCTGGATGAACAGCGCGGTCGTCAGGCCGGCGATGAGACCGATGACGGCGCCGGAGAGTCCGAGGAGAACGCTCTCAAGGACGACCACCCCGGTCACCTGTCGGCTCGTCATGCCGACCGCCCGCAGGAGCCCGAGCGTGCGCCGCTGCTCCAGGACGTTCATCGTCACGGTGTTGGCGACGCCGAGGCTCCCCACCAGGAACCCGAGCCCGAGGATCGCCCACAGCGACCCGACCACCCCGTTGACGATCCCGTCAACGAACCGTTTCACATCGGTGAAGCTCCGCAGGAGCATCCCGCGGCCGTCGGCGATCGCCTGGAGCGGCGCGCGGAGCCCGGCAGCCTCCCCCGGCTTGGCCGTGACGAGGATCACGTCGGCCGACTCCAGTCCGAAGAGCCGTTTGGCAGCATCCCGGCGGAGGATGAGCGACGCCCCACCCGAGGTGTAATCGACGACGAGCGCGGCCACGCGGACCTTCGTCTTTCGACCGAAGACCTCGACGGCGAGGTCGTCGCCGGCGACGAGCCCGAGCCGGCGGGCGAGCACCGTCCCGGCGACCGCCTCGCCCCGGGCGAGGGCCGCCCGGACGGTCGATTCGTCGGCACCGACCGGGTCGAGCGGGAGCGGGGCGTCATCCGGCACGTCGCGGGCCACGATCACGCACGCCCCCCCGGCGACTCGGCCGGCAGCGATGCCGATGACGTCGACCCGGTCGACGCCGCCGATCGCCCGGACATCCTCCTCGGCGGAGCGCGGACCGTCGCCGCCGCCTTCGGCAGCCGCGCTCATGGCCCCGGCGGGGGTCATCACCCAATCGGCTTGCATCAGCCGGGCGTACCAGCCGCGGATGTCCTCGACATTGTCGCGGATCGCATGCCCCAATCCGATGCCGTTGCTGACCGCGACAACGAGCACGCCGGTGGTCAGGGCCGTCCGCACCGGCTGGCGGAGGATCTGCCCGAGGGCCAGCTCACGCTCGATCCGGAAACGGCGCGGCACGAGGGCGGCACAGGCGCGGGCGATCGGCGGCAGGATCACCGGTGTCATCGCCACGAACGACAACAACATCGCGATCCCGGCCGGCACGGCCGCCCGTGGCGGCAACTTCTCGAGGATCACCAGTCCGAGCATGCCCGTCGCAAACGCCCACAGAACGAGTGCCGCCCCGACAAACCTCCAGGGGATGCCGGCGGAGGGGGGAGGAGGGGCATTGGCAAGCCCCTCGAGCGGGTCGACGGCGGCCGCCTGCCGCGCCGGCCACCACGCCGCCGCTACGGCTACGAGGATCCCCATCAGCGCCGACAGCGGGATGATGGCAGGATGAACGACGAGCCCTGTAAAGGGGGCCTGGAGCGAGCGGGAGATCCCCGCCGCGATCGGCCGCGCGGCCGCCAGCCCGGCCGCGACACCGATCGCTGCCCCGACGGCGCCCAGCAGCGCCGACTCCATCGTGATCATGCGCCGGATCTGCCGGCCACTCGCCCCGAGGAGCCGCACCAGCGACAACGACCGGCGGCGTTCCGTGACGTTCATCAGCATGGCGTTGCCGACGATGAACCAACTCATCGCCACCGTCAGGCCGGTGACAAAATCGAGCCCCAGGTCGGCCGAATGCATGACGTCCTCTGCCATGCCGGCCCGCCCGGCAGGGATCTCGGCAACGAGGGTGTCGGGAAGGAGCTTGCCCGCGGCCTCGACGACCCCCTTCCGGTCTGCCTCGGGGGTGAGGGCAACCCGCACCCGATCGACCAGGCCGAGAGCGTTGGACATATCCTCGAGCGCGGCGATGTCGAGAACGACCCCCGCCCCCTCACCGAACCAGCGCAGCGACGTCGGCACCGCGAGGCCGACGACGGTCATCCGCCGCACCCCGCGCCGGGCGAAGAACAGGATCTCATCGTCGACGACCTTGCCGAGACTGCGGGCGAGATTCTCGTCGAGGACGACCTCGTCGATCGCCGTGCAGGCCCGGCCGGCCGAGAGCTCGAGCATGCCGATGGCGACGAGCCGTTCGGCGTCGACCCCGACGGCGATCTCGCGGACCCGTTTCTCCCCTACGCGCAGGAGCGTGGGCCGGTAGAAGAGCGGCACGACCGCCCGGACGCCGGGAATATTGGCAAGCGACGGCAGGTCGCTGGCAACGAAACGCCCCCCCGCCCTGGAGAGGATATCGACCGCCGGGACCCCCTCGATCGCCGACGTCAGCGACTTGTATCCGGCGCGGGAGGCATCGGCCGAGACCCACGTGGCGACGACGGCCCCCACGGCCACGGCAACGCTGAAGATCGTCGCCAGCGCCCTGCCGGGCCGGCGCGTCCACTGCCGGACCAGCAGCCGGCGCAGCTCGAACACACCGAGACTCATCGGCGCTTCCTTCCGGTCCGTTTGCCATCACGTTTGCCACGATCTGCCGGGGCTTGGCGGGCGACCGGCGGGCGACCGGGGCTGTCGGGCTGAAGGGTGTCGGAGATGATCCGACCGTCGGCCATGCGGATGCAGCGGCCCGCCTCGGCGGCGATGCCTGGATCGTGGGTCACGAGGACAACCGTCTGGCCATGATCGGCGACGAGCGAGCGCAGCAGTTCGACGACGCGGCGCGAGTTCTCGGAATCGAGGGCCCCGGTCGGCTCGTCGGCGAGGACGATCGCCGGCGCGGTGACCAGCGCGCGGGCGATCGCCCCGCGCTGCTGCTCACCGCCGGAGAGGGCATCGGGACGGTGGTCGGCGCGGTGCCCCATGCCGACGGTCTCGAGCGCGGCGCGGGCGGCCGCGTCACAGCGGGCCTCGGGGATGCCGTCGAGCACCAGCGGCAGGCCGACATTCTCGACCAGCGACAATTCGGGGAGGAGGTTGTAGCGTTGGAAGACGAAGCCGATCCGGCGCCGCCGGACCAGCGCCAGGTCGTCGTCGCCGAGGGCCGCCAGATCGACTCCCTCGAGGATCACCTTCCCGGCGGTCGGCCGGGTGATGCCACCGAGAAGGTGGAGGAGCGTGCTCTTCCCCGACCCCGAAGCCCCGGTGATCGCCACAAACTCCCCCGGCTCGATCTCGACATCGACGCCGCGGATCGCCATCACGCCCGCTGTCGATCTGGCGGCAGCGCCGAAGGTCTTCTCGAGGTGGACGGCTCGGAGGATCGCCACGGTGTCACGTCCCCTGGTTCGGGGACGGCCTAGAGGGAAGGGGGAGAAGGGGTGATCTGGGGAACCGGGCGATCAATGTACCCAAACCCCCAGCGCGCTGTGATCCCAAACCGGCCGACCGTTCCGGTACGGTTTTCTGGAGCGATCGGGCAAAGAGTGACGAATCTTCCGGATGTGCCCCCGGCGGACAGCTTCGCCCCGATCACGCACCTGGACTCCGCCATGTCTCCCCGAACACGATGCTCCCCTCCCGTCGCGCTGTTGGTCGCCCTCGCCAGCGGCTTCCCGCTGGCCGCAGCGGAGGAGGCCTCCTGGCCGCGCCCGCCGGGTGCCCCGATGCAACTTCCCTCGTCGGACCTGCCGCTGGCGGTGACGCCCGATGACGACCTCGTTGCAGGCCTCCCAATGGAGGGCACCGTCCCCACCCCGCGAACGCTCGAGGAGTTCGTCGCTCTGGCGGAACGAAGCCACCCGCGGATGCTCGCCGCCCGCGCTATCGTCGAGGCCGCGCGCGGGAGGGCCGTGCAGGCCCGGCTCTACCCGAATCCGGTGATCGCCGGCTTCAGCCCGCAGATCGCCGGTCCGTCGAGCCAGTGGAGCGGTACGGTCGCGCAGGACCTCGTCACCGGCGGCAAGCTCCGCCTCCAGCAGCAGGCCGCGATCCGCGACATCCAACGGACCGAATACGAGCTCATCCGGGCCCGCTTCGATGTGCTCCGCGGAGTCCGCCAGAGCTATTACCAGCTCCTCGTCGCCCAGCGCCGGATGGAGATCTACAAACTCCTCCTCGACATCGCCAAGCGTTCCTACGAGATCGGCCGTCAGCTCGCCGAGGCTGGGGAGGGGACAAAGGCCGACGTTCTCTTCTGGAGCATCGAGCGCGACCGGGCCGAGGTGCGGATTCTGAATGCGACGGTGTTCATCGAGACCGGGCGCCGCGAGCTCGCCGCCGCGATCGGCCTGCCGCGGGTCGACATCGAGCGACTCGAGGCCGATCTCTTCCAGGAGCTCCCCAACTTCGACCTCAAGGAGCTCCAGGAAGCGGTCGTCCGCAGCAACGCCCTGCCGCGGGCCGCAGAGGCGCGGATCGCTGGCAACCAATGGGCCCTCGAGCGGGCCGTGGTCCAGCCGATCCCGAACGTGAATCTGATGGGCGGCTACCAACGGCAGGTTGGCATCCCGGCCGAAGATCAGGGGCTCGCGCAGGTGATGATGTCGGTGCCCCTCTTCGACCGCAACCAGGGGAACATCCGCGCCGCCCGCGCCGACATCGCCACGGCGCGAGCCAGCCTGCGGATGGTGGAGCTCGACCTCGCCACACAGACCGCCCAGGCGGTGGCCGCCTACCGAACCTCGCAACGGCTCGTCGACTGGTATGAGGAATACATCCTCCCCAAGGCCCGAGAGACCGTAACGCTCACCCAGACGCTCTACGCCCGCGGCGAGGTGACGTTCTTGAGCTTGCTCCAGGCGCAGAAGATCCTCACCGAAACGGAACTGGCCTACGTCGACGCCCAAGCCGAACGCTGGAACGGCGCCGTGGCGATCGCCGATCTCCTCCAGCTCGAGGAGTTCCCACCGCGGGCCGACGCGCCGGCAGCGCAGCCGATGGGAGAGGCGACAGCGCGCCCGGAAGAGGTGCCGGCCCCGGCCGCCAAGAAGCCGGATGCTGGCCCCGCCAAGCCGAACGCCAAGCCGACCGCCACGGAGAAGCCCGCGGCAGTTCCTGCGGCATCACCCGCTGCGCCCCCGGGCAGCAGCCCCCCATCCCCCGTGGGGCGTCCGGCCGTGCCACCGGCCAAGGATGTCCTACCCCCGCAGCCGACCGCGCCGGCAGCGGCAGGGATCCCGCCGCGAGGGCAGGGGGAGGTGCCGCTGACGTCGGCCAACCCTCTGCCACCGGCTGCCGTGACTCTGGTGGGGGGCGTGCGTGAGCCCTCTGGCCCAGGCGCATCGCCCCGCGCTCAAGGCCCCGCTGGGGCTTCGCAGCAGCCGCCAAAACGCCGTGGGCTGATGGCCCTCATCCCTGACGCCTACCTTCCCGGCCGGGGTGCGGCCCCCCGACGGTAGCAGGGGCAGGAAGCAAACGACGGAGCGATGTCTCGGGGAAGACCCTCAGTCACCGAGAGCAGGAGCGCAGAATCCAGCGCACTGCTCACTGATCTCATCGGGCTGTGATTCTGATGGCGGTGAAGGAAGCGTCCGTCACGCTGCCCCAGCGTGACGGCCAC
>JBAWVV010000158.1:0-9236 GCA_037147115.1 Planctomycetia bacterium
CCCTACTCCGCCACCTTCAAGGAGCGCT
Organism: Planctomycetia bacterium; assembly: GCA_037147115.1. GTDB lineage: Bacteria > Planctomycetota > Planctomycetia > Pirellulales > UBA1268 > QWOP01. The sequence goes on from JBAWVV010000158.1 coordinate 29, forward strand.
ATCACCGCGCGCCCAACCAGGGCATCGGCGCGGAGATGATGGCCGAGAAGTGGGGCCTGACTCGCCAGATGCTCGACCAGTACTCGCTGGACTCGCACGAGAAAGCCGGCGCGGCACAGGCTTCGGGCGCCTTCGATGACCAGATCGTTGGTATCAAGATCGACGCCGCCGACGGCGCGGAAAACACCGTCATGAACTCCGACGAGGGCATCCGTCTGGGCACCACCCTGGAGAAGATGGGCAACTTGAAGCCCGCCTTCAAGGAGGACGGTGTGATCCACGCCGGTAACTCCTCGCAGATCTCCGACGGGTCCGGCGCGCTGCTGTTCATGTCGGCGGAGAAGGCAAAGGCGTTGGGCCTCAAGCCGCTTGCCCGCGTGCACACCGCGGTGCTGGCCGGCGCCGACCCGGTGATGATGCTCTCGGCCCCGATCCCGGCCACACAGAAGGCGCTGGCGAAATCCGGTCTGAGCTTGGACGACATCGGCGTCTTCGAGGTCAACGAGGCCTTCGCCCCGGTTCCGATGGCCTGGCTCAAGGAGATCGGCGCCGACGAGAAGAAGCTTAACCCGAACGGCGGCGCCATCGCGCTGGGCCACCCGCTCGGCGGTTCCGGTGCGCGCATCATGACCACGCTGCTCTATCACATGCGGGACAACAACATTCGCTATGGACTGCAGACCATGTGCGAGGGCGGCGGCCAGGCCAACGCGACGATCCTCGAGCTGCTGTAGTCATGACGGAAGCAGCAACCCCCGGCGCTCTCACTGAGCGCCGGGGTAACACCCTGATCGTCACCATCAACCGTCCCGAGGCCCGCAACGCGATCAACCAGGCCGTCAGCGTCGGCGTCGGCGGGCGCGTCCTCGTCCATCGGTTCGTCGGCCGCCTCGTCGGCCGGTTCCTCGGCTGGCTCGTCGTCGAAGGCGTTGGGCTTGTTTTGCAGATGCTCGGGGGGATTCGGCTGCGGGGCCGGACGGGTCGGCTTGGCATCGACTTCCGGCTCCGGAAGAGGCTGGAGATCGCTCCATGCCTTCGGCGCCCCGGCCCCCTTCGCCTTCAGACAGACGAGCGTCCCGGAAGGGCTGGCGAGAATGAGGCGGTCGGTCTGGTGATTGACGACGAGATGGTCGAAGGCGCCGAAGCAATATTGCTTCAGTGCTTCGCCGGTGACCAGATCGATCGAGGAGAGGTGGCTCGTCCGATCGCGGACCCAGATCCGCTCTCCCATCACCGCCAGGATCTCCCCCGGGCAGGCATTGGCCCACAGCAGCTCGCCGGTCTCGGTCGAATAGCAGCGGAGCCCCTTGTCGCCCAAGGAGACGACGAGCCGGTCGCCGGCCACAAACGGACCATCCTCCTCCGGCTGGCCGTCGAGGAGCACACGCCAATTGACGCGCAATTCGGCCCCGGCGTCGAGCGAATCGATCCGGGCCAGATCCCGGTTGGTCGTCGTGGCGAAGATCGCGGTGCCACGCGTGGCGAGCGGACCGGCCTGCGGGCTGTCGAGGTAAAACTCGTTTCGCTGCCAATCACGGTTGCCCTGCTGGAGCGAGGTGAGTGTGCCGTCGCGAGCCGTCCAGATGACGCCGGTGCCGAAGGCGATCATCGGGCGCTCGATGATCCCGCCGCCGTTGAGGGCGAGGGGCCTGAGGCTCTCCGTGGCGTCCATCCGGGCGCGCTTCTGGGCGGAAGTCAGCGAGGAGACCGGCTTTCCCTTGCCGGTGGCGGCATCGGCCGCGGCCTTGTCGGCGCGGCGGGCACCGGCCTTCCGGGCCCCCGTCCGCGAGTCGGCTGAGGTCGAGCCGACGCCGGTGTCGCGGTAGGGGTTGGTCGGCAGCCGCAGGACCGTCGCCGCGCCCTCGGGCTGGTAAACCCACTCACCCACCACGGCCCCACCGGCGATCGGCGACTTGCCGAGATGCTGCTGCCAGCGGACCTGGCCGGTGGAGCGCTCGAGGGCGTAGAGCTCGTTGCCACGCGGCACGAGGACGAGCTCCGGCCCCACCGATGCCGTCACGATCGGCTGCCCCGGCGACCCGAGATGGGTCGACCAGATCACCTGGGGGTTGCAGCGGCCGTCGGGCGTCACCGGCCCGGTGTGGATGGCATGCACGCCACCGTCACCGGCCTGCACGATCACGAAGTCGTCGTCGATGACGACATGCTCGATCCCACCTTGAGTGTGATCGATTGGCAGGGAGACCATCCATTCCAGTTCAAGCCCGGCCCGTTCGGCCGTCAACTCGTCGGCGAGCGTCCCGCAGATCCCGCCGGCAGAGGCGGCGGGTGCCGGGAGACCGAGCGTGGTGACCAGAGTCAGGGCGGAAAACACCGCCGGCACCGACCAGGACCGAAGGACGGACAGGCAACGCATCGCAGCGAACTCCCGAACGGCGCACCACCCCCGGCGCACCACCTCTGGCGCACACCCCAGAACACCACGCTGTGAAACCATACCCCCGGGATTTGGCACGGTGGATGACGCCAGCTCCCCCGGGGGGCGGCCGACGGTCGTGGGGATGGCGGTCGTGGCGCCTCTGCCGGTTGTGCCGCCGCCGCCCCCCCCTCCGCACCGACGCCAGGCACGCCCCGCTGCTACGATGGCGTTTTGCCGCCACACCCCGCGATGGCCGGGGGGGATCCGTAGGACGCCTGTCGATGTCGATCGCTCCGAAACCGTCGCGCCCCTCCGATCCCGCCGCGCTCCTCCTCGGCTACCTCAATTTCTCCGCAGGGGCCTTTGATCCAGCCGTCTGGCGGGCCTGTTCCGATCTGTTTGCCGCCGCCGAGCCGGACGGGGAACGGGCCGATTCGGCCGCGAATGTCGCGGCACTGCTGCGGCAGCGCCTCGCGGAGCTCGAGGCGACCGAGCCTGCCTTCCGCGATGCCGGTCAGGCCCGGGGCATGATCGGGGTGGTGTTTGACGAGGTCCTGCCGGGCTATCGGCGGTTTCACAGCGACCTCCTTGAGCATCAACCTGCCGGGGCGCTCGAGCGGCCGTTTTCGATCATGGCCGCCGCCCAGGCCGTTCTCATCGCCGGTGGCCCGTCGGCTTCGGGCGTCGTCGAGGAGGCGATCGGCCGCCTCGACGACTACGTCGGTTGGCGCCCCGTTGCCGTTCTTGAAAACGGTCGACTTTCTGAACCCTATCCCCACGAACGCGTCCGCCCGGTGCCGCTGTGGGTGGCCGGGGTCGGGCCCGCCCATGGGCGGTATGGCGAGCTCGTCGCCCGGGCCGTCGCCATCCTCGCCTCCGCTCCCGACACGCTTCTTGTGCAGGCCGATTTCGACCTCGAGGCCCTCGAGGAGCTGTCGATCGATCCGCGCGCCTTCGACTTCCTCCATCCCGCGGCCAGCCGCCCGAACTATCTCTTCGGTCTCTGGGATCCGACCCGGATCGACGAGCGCGGCCGCTATCGCCGGATGGTCGTCCAGCAGGCGACCCTCGACGGCATCCTCTCCTGGCCCGAGGCCGCGGGAGCGTCCGCGGCGGGCGCCGACACCCGGTCGGTCGCGGAGCTCCGGCTCGAGTCGGCCGCCGTCCTCGCCGGTGTCATGCTCATGGCGTCGGGGCTCTCTGGCCACGGTCCCGGCGCCCATCAAGCTGCCGCCCCGCTCTCCGAGCTCCTCCCCCGGATCGCCGGCTACCGCGACGAGTTCTATCGGTGGATGCTGTCGCGCCTCGAGCCTGATCACCGCCGCCGACTCGAGGTCGAGGTGGAGCGGCTCCGGCAGCCCTTCGGGGGCGTCCGCCGTCATATCAACGCCCTCCTCGCCAGCCGCCGTGCCCGTCAGGTGGAGGCCGTGGCATTGGCCGGTGTCTTCGCCCGGCTGGGGCGGGCCGAGGGGGCAGCGCGGATGGCGGCCCTCGTGCCGGCCGCCTCGGCGCGGATGTTCGCCCGGATCACGAGCCGGGTCGTCGCCGCCCAAGCGGCCGTGCGCCGCGGCGGGGCCGCCGGGGGCGCTGCCCAGGCCCTCGATGATCTCGACGAGGCGACGGAGCTCCTCTTCCGCGCCGTCGGCTGCGGCGCGGCGGTCGATCCCTGGAACATCCTCGGCCTCTCGGGGCAGTTTCCGCTCCATGAGCCGGGAGGGGAGAGCCTCCCCGATCCGCGCGTCGATGATCTCGTCTCGACGGTCGGCTCGATTCTCGATGGCTATGCCGCCGCCTGGCGGGCCGCGAGCGTCGACGGCCCCGCGGCGCTGGCCGCTCGCGCCGGCGCCGCCTGCGAGCGCCTTGCCGGCTGGTGGGATCGGCATGCCACCACCACCGTCAGCGGTGTCCCCCATCTCTCCGGCCGTGAGATGCTCGTCTCCTCGCGCGAGGTGATCGGCGCCCTCGGCCGCCGCCGCGAGACGGCCCCCTCACCCCCCCCCGCCGGCTTCTGGCGCACCGAGGTGGCCGAGTTCTCCTCGCCGCGCAGCCACGCCCATGCCGCCGAGGCGCTCCTCCGGGAAGGGGATCTCGATGGCGCGATGGGGCTGCTCGTCCACTGGGCCTCGCTCCTGGAAGGGGTTGAGGTGGAACGGCTCGGGACGGTCTGGCTGGCGGCAGCGGCCAAGTGGCTGGCGCTGGCTGTGGCCGACCGCTCCGCCGTGGGGCGCAACCGTGTCCGCCGGTTTCTCGAGCTCATCGAGGCCAACACCACCTCCGTTGCCGATTGCATCGAACGCTTCGCCCAGCGCCCCGAGCCGCGCCGTCGCCCCCGGCGCGACGATGACGCCGTTGATGGCGACGACGACCGCGACGACGAGACGCCCGGGTCTGAAGAAAGCGTCGCTGCCGCCTACGAGACTTTTACGTGGCGCGACTCGACCGACGACGGCATCGACGGCGGGATGCTCGACGTCGAGGGGGCCGGTGGCACACCGGTGGGCGGGATCGGCGAAGTTGAACATGCGGCGGAATTCCTCGGCGGGCTGTTTCGGCTCTTGCGGCAGGCCGTGACAACGGTCATTGCCGCCGATGTCGCCGACGGTGGCGTCGCAACGGCGGCCGAGCTCGATTCGGCGAAGGCCTGGCGGAATCATCTGCGGCGCCTGCGGCGGACGTTTGTTCGGGCGGCGGGAACGATCGCAGGATCCGATCCGGCGCCTCCGCCAGGGATGCCGCCGGCGGAATACGACCGGCTCCGCTGGCAGCGCGACGCCGCCGCCGAGCATCTTGTCGATGCCGCCGTCCAGGCGACGGAAACCTTGTGGATGCTCTCGGCCCGGCTCCATGCCGGCGTCACGCCCCGCCCGGCCGGGTCGACATTCGCCCTGCCCCCTGCGACCGGCTCGACGAAGGGGGCGGTCGGGCGGCTCCTCGCCGCGATCCTCTCGGGCGATGCCACCACGGCCCGCCACTGGCTCGAGGTTGTCCGGGGAAAACTCGTCGGCCAGCCGGTGCTCTACGTGCCGCTGTCGCGCGGCGGTCGCCCCGACCGGATCGTCCGCGCCCGGGCCCGCGAGCGGCTCCTCGAACGCCTCGCCTCAAGCCTGCCGCGGCTCGGAATCGTGGCCGAAACCTCCGCGGTCGTCCATCTTGCCAAGGCGCTCGAGAGCCGGCGACCCCAGGGGGCGGCGAGCGTGAGTGAGTTTGATCGGGTGTTCGAGGCGGCGACAACGGCGCTGGCCGAGCGGATCGTCGTCAGTGCCCGTGCCCCTGGGCCCGACGGCGGCATTCCCGCCGGCCCGGTCGTCACCGAGCGGATCCTCGACGGGCTCTCGCTCCTCGTTCCGCGCCTCCTCGACACCTGGATGACCCACGCCCGCCAATTGCGGCTGTCGGTCCTCGAGCGCGTTCGCGATCCGCGGGCGTTCACGGCGCTGCGGGAGTTCATCGAAGCATACGGCGCGGGGCTGTTCACGCAGCATCTTCTCTCCCCGCCATCGCTCCGCGGCATTTTGCGCGGGGGCGTCCGCCGCTGGCTCGAGGATCTTGTCGACCGCCACGGCAACGATCTCCCCGAGCGCGGTGGGCCGCCGCGGCCGCGGGCGCTGATCGCCGCGCTTGGCGACGGCTCGATCCTCTTGAAGCAGGCCTCGGCGCGGATGCGGCTGGCGCTGGAGTGCATCGCGGAAAACCATGCCGAATACCGCGACTGGAACTCGACGACGACGCAGTCTGACCGGGGGGAATGCCTCCACATCCTCCTCGACTTCCTCCGACTGAAAGCCGAGTACGAGCGGATCGCCTGGACGCTCCGGCCTGTCAACATGGCCCATCGGGTCCTCGCCCGGCAGGGGGTGCCGGAGGCGGCCGAGGCATGGCGCGGGAGGATGCGCGACGAGACGCAGGAGACCGCTGCGGAGCTTGTCGACAAGCTCAAGAAGCTCGAAGCGCAGTGGGGCGTGCGCCTGGCGTGCATCGCCGATCGGGTCAGCCGTCCGTTCACGGCCGTCCTCGAGCAAGACGAACTCGAAGCCCTCGTCGCGCCGGCTGTCGGCGAGCTTGTAAGCGCCGTTGACGACGGGGCTGGGGCCCGGTTCGAGGCCCGGGCCGTCTCCTTCATTGGCCTGGCGGGGGGCTCGGGGGTCGAGGTGCCCGATTGGCTCGACCGTCTCGGCAGCACGGTCGATCGGGAGCTCGACGCCCTCGGCAGCGATGGCCCTGCCGGGCGACCACTGATCTCGCTCCCCGACGCCGTTCCCTGGGTGCCGATGGCCTGGGACGACCTGCGGAAGGCCCTCGAGCCACGTCCAGCCACCTGATGGACCGTATTCTTCTCCCCAGGAGTTGATCCCATGAGTTCCTGTCGTCGTCGGTCGTTCACGGTCTGCTCGTCGCTCATCGCGACGCTCTTCGTCGCGGCCGCGGCGATCCCGGCCCATGCCGAGGATCCCGGCTTCGAGTCGCTCTTCGATGGCAAGACCTTTGCCGGCTGGGGGGGGGATTTTGACGCCACCTGGCGGATCGAGGATGGCGACATCGTGGCCGGCTCCCCTGACTCAGCCGCGCCTCAAAACGAGTTCCTCGCCACCGCGCGCAACTACGGCGATTTCGAGTTGCGCCTGGAGTACAAGCTCGAGGCGAAGGAAGGGGCCAATGCCGGCGTCCAGTTCCGCTCGGTGCGGATCCCGAATCACCACGAGGTGAGTGGCTACCAGGCCGACATCGGGCCGGGCTACTTTGGCGCTCTCTACGACGAGAGCCGGCGCAACACGCTCCTCGCCGTGCCGGCCGAACGGATGGTGGCCGCGGCCCTCGCCGGCGGGATCGACGGCTGGCATTCGTACCGGATCCGCGCCGAGGGGAAGCGGATCCGCCTCGAGCTCAATGGCGTGGAGACAGTCGACTGGATCGAGCCCGACGCCGGCATTGCCAAGACGGGGCTGATCGCCCTGCAGATCCACGGGGGCTTGGTGGGCACGATCCGCTACCGCAACCTCCGCATCAAGCCGCTCGACGCGGGGAAGTGAGCGGCGTCCTGTACGGGAGTGCAAGCGAGGGTAGCCCCGCCTGGCACCCCATGGGCGATCTTCCGTGGCGGCCCCCCAGCGACGGGTGCTACAACGGGGTATGTCCGCCTCAGAGTCACTTCCGTCGCTGCCCGCCATCGGCCATGGCCGTCCCGCCCGTCGGGGGGTGGCCGTGTGGCTCGCCGGCCCGATCGGCCTCGACGCCTGGGGGGCGATGCAAGACCGGCTCGCCTGGGATGTCTCGGAGCCGGGGGGGCGCCCGCCGACGCTCGTGATCTGCGAGCCGGAGCGCTCGATCACGATCGGCCGGCTCGGGTCGAGGCGCGACCTCGACCTCCCCGACGAGGAGCTCGCGCGCCGGCGCCTCGACGTCCGTTTTGTTGGCCGCGGCGGTGGGGCGATCCTCCACGGCCCCGGTCAGATTCAGATCGCCCTCATCGCCGCGCTCGAGGATCTCGGGCTCGACCGCCACGACGCCGGCGGCTGCGTCGAGCGGATGGAAGCCGGCCTCGAAGGAACGATCCGCCGGCTCCGCTGTGGCGCCGCTCGCGACTCTGGGCTCAACGGCGTCTTCGGCCGCACCGGCCTCCTCGCCGCGGTGGGGATGGCGGTCCGCCGCGGGGTCGTCAGCCACGGGGCCTGGCTCAATGTCGCCCGCACCGCCGACACGGCCCCCGACATCACCCACCGGATCCGCACCGCCGCGGTCACCCCGCGCGGCCCGGTGGCGATGTCGTGCATCGAGGCCGATGTCCAGCGCCGCGTCCGCCTCCAGGATGCCCGCTCGGCGCTGGTCGAACAGCTCGTTGACGCCTACGCTTTCCCTTCGTCCCACATCCAGTCGGGCTTCCCGCTGCCGCTGCGGCAGGGGGGCGACTCTCGGGAGGTTTTCAGAAGTGTCGGATGACCGCGGTTCCCCGTTTGCCTCACTGCCGATCGTCGACGTGTCGGCACCTGCCGCGGCCTCCTGCGCCGCCCCTCCCACGGCGTTTCCCGCCGGCCGTCGCCTTCCCCCTTGGCTACGGCAGAATCTCGCGCCGGGCGGCGGCCATGGCGAGACGGCCGGCCTGATCGCCGAGCTCGGCTTAGAGACGGTCTGCTCCTCGGCCAAGTGCCCCAACCGGCTCGAATGCTGGTCGGCACGAACGGCCACGTTCATGATTCTGGGCAACGTCTGCACCCGTCCCTGCGGCTTTTGCTCCGTCCCCCGCGGCAAGACCGAGGCCCTCGAGCTCGACGAGCCCGAGCGTGTCGCCGAGGCGGCCCGGCGTCTCGGGCTCAAGCATGTCGTGATCACGAGCGTCACCCGTGACGATCTCCCCGACGGCGGCGCCGACCACTTCCGCCGCACCGTCGACGCCGTCCGGGCCGCGACCGGCGCCGCGATCGAAGTCCTCGTTCCCGACTTCCTCGACAAGCCCGGGGCTCTTCAAGTGGTGATGCAATCCCGCCCCGAGGTCTTCAATCACAACACCGAGACGGTGCCGCGCCTTTATCGCGAAGTCCGCGGCCGCAAGAGCCACTATCCCTGGACGCTCCGTCTTCTCGCCGATGCCAAGCGGATCATGCCGGAGGGGAAGACGAAGAGTGGCCTGATGCTCGGCCTCGGCGAAACCCGCGACGAGCTCCTCGACGTGTTTGCCGATCTCCGCGCTCACTCGGTCGACTTCCTCACCCTCGGGCAGTATCTCCAGCCAACGCTCGATTCGCTCCCGGTCGCTCGCTACGTGCCGCCGGAGGAGTTTGACGAGATCGGGGTCCTGGCGCGGCAGATGGGATTCGCGAAGGTCGCCTCCGGTCC
>JBAWVV010000159.1:0-9120 GCA_037147115.1 Planctomycetia bacterium
CGGTTGTTCTAAAACCCGGGGAAACGCGGCGGTCGATCGGGGGGGCGGAGGCCGGGGAAATCTCGGCGGAGTCGCCGCTCCCCGGGCGGACCGGGCTTCTCGGCGGCGGCCGCCAGCCCGGGGGGCGGCGGGGCTGCGAAGAGGCGATTGACCCACAGCCCCCGGTGCGGCTACATTTTCGGGCTCGACTCGACCCGGTCCCCAAGGTGATTTCATGGCCGTCCCTAAACGCCGCCAATCAAACCAAAAGACCCGCTCCCGGCGGGCGCACGACTTTCTGACGCCCCGTCAGCTGACTTTTTGTTCGAACTGCGGCAAGGCCGTGCCGACCCACCACGTCTGTGGAACGTGTGGCCATTACATGGGTCGCCCGGTTCTCAAAACCGAGGAATGAGCGTTGGCCCGCCCCGTTGATGGTGGCGATGCCGTAAAGCCCGGCGGCGGTGGACCGGCGGTCGCCGTCCTTTTTCCAGGCCAAGGTGCGCAGGCCGTTGGGATGCTCGGGGACTGGATCGACGGCCATCCGTCGGCCGCCCGGCTCTTTGACTGCGCCGCCGATATCCTCGGCTACGATCTGGCGGAGGTCTGCCGAACAGGCCCTGCCCCCTCCCTCGATACCACCGCGGTCAGCCAACCGGCGATCCTTGTCACGAGCCTGGCGCTGCTGGAGGTGCTGCGGGCCCGTCACGCCGACTCTTCCGGAGGGTGCCCGGTCGATGCGGCGATTGTCACGGCCGGGTTGTCGCTCGGGGAGTACACGGCGCTCGTGTTTGCCGGCGCCATCGACTTCGAAGATGCCGTCCGCCTCGTCGCTGTCCGCGGCCGGGCGATGCAGGCCTGTGCAGAGGCACGCCCGGGATCGATGGTCGCGGTCCTCGGGCTCGACCGGGAGCGGATCGCAGGGCTCTGCGACGAGGTCCGCGGGGAGGATGTCCTCGAGATCGCCAACGTGCTCTGCCCCGGGAACGTCGTCGCTTCTGGGAGCACCGCAGCCTGCGAACGGCTCCGCGATGTCGCGACCCGCGCCGGGGCGATGAAGTGTGTCACGCTCGGCGTCGCCGGCGCGTTCCACACCAAGCTCATGCAACCGGCGGTGGCTGAGCTCGCCTCGGCCCTCGGGCGAACGCCGATCCGCCCGCCGCGGATCCCCGTCGTGAGCAATGTCGATGCGCGGCCGCATACCGATCCGGATGAGATCCGCCGCCTCCTCGCCCGCCAGGTCGTCGGGGTCGTCGAATGGCAGGGCTCGATGGAATGCCTTCTGGCGGCGGGCGATACCGGCGGATTCGGCGTCCGTGCCCTCTGGGAGGTCGGGCCGGGGCGCGTGCTGCGGGGACTCGCCAAGCGGATCGATCGGAGTGTCCCCTGCTCCGGAGTGATCGACTGATCGGCAGGGACTGCGAGCCCGCCGGGCCCACACCACACCATTCACTGAGGAGGATTGCCATGAGTAGGAGCACGGAAGTCAAAGACGCGGTCGCGGCACGGTTGAAGGTCGATCTGTCGGGGCAGGTGGCGATCGTCACCGGTGCCTCGCAGGGGATCGGCCGGGCGATCGCCGAGACGCTCGCTGCCAACGGGGCGACCGTCGCCCTTGTGGCCCGTAATGCCAGCAAGATCGCCACCGTGGCGGCCGCCATCCGTGCGGCCGGTGGCGCCGCAGAGGAGTTTTCCTGCGACGTCTCCAAGGCGGAGAGCGTCGCCGCCGTGGTCGATTCGACAGTCGCCAAGTTCGGCCGCATCGACATCCTCGTCAACAACGCCGGCGTCACCCGCGACACGCTCCTCCCGCGGATGAGCGACGAGGAGTGGGACGAGGTCATTGCCACCAATCTCCGCGGGCCGTTCCTCTTCATGCGGGCTGTGAGCCGGCCCATGATGCAGCAGCGCTACGGGAGGATCATCAATGTGGCGAGTGTCGTCGGCCAGATCGGCAATCCGGGGCAGGCCAACTACTCCGCCTCGAAGGCCGGGCTGATCGGCATGACGCGGACGGTGGCCAAGGAACTCGCCGGCCGGAAGGTGACCGTCAACGCCGTAGCGCCGGGCTTCATCGCCAGCGAGATGACCGCGGCGCTGGGCCCACTGGTGCTCGAGGAGGTGAAGAAGCGGGTTCCTGCCAAGCGGATCGGCGAGCCTTGGGAGGTGGCCGAGGCGGTGCTGTTCCTCGCGGCCCCGTCTTCGGCCTACGTGACGGCCCAGGTTCTGACCGTCGACGGGGGGATGATCGGTTGATCGCGGCGTCCCGTCCAACCTCCCTCGGCGGGCCTGCAGGATCTGCTGGTAGGCTGGGGGGACAAGTGCGTTCGTTCGGTCTGGACATTCTAGGGGCGGAGCAGGTATATCTTCGGCGACCGTGCCGAACTCGGCCGATATTCGAGACGGTGCCTGCTCGGTGCGGGGTGGCCGGCTCCGAAAACACTTCCGAAAGGTTGCGGGGAAATGGCCCCCGCGACACAATTTCAGTGATCGGTCGTCACGGTCCGACACTTCCTGGGATCGCACGCGTCGCCCCGGGACAATGCTTCTTCACAAACTCGCGTATTCATTCGTTTTGACCCGTTCCGTTGGGCCGGCTCCCTCTGGGGGTCGCGCCGGGAGGATTCATAAGGTGGCTTCCGTCCAAGACCGCGTGATCGAGATCGTCTCGTCTCAACTGGGGGTCAGCAAGGAGAACATCACCGCCGAGACGTCGTTCATCAGCGACCTCGGTGCCGACTCTCTCGACACCGTCGAGTTGGTGATGGAACTCGAGGAGGAGTTTGAGATCAACATTCCCGATGACGCTGCCGAAAAGATCCAGACGGTGGGTCAGGCGGTTGAGTTCATCGAAAAGCACCAGTCCTGACGGGGCGTTCCATGAAACGCCGCGCGGTCGTTACCGGTTTGGGAGTCGTCACATCCCTTGGCCGGCCGATGGAAATCTTCTGGGAACGCCTCGTCCGTGGGGACAGTGGGGTCGGTCCGATCACGCTCTTCGACGTGAGTGGATTCAAGATCCAGTTCGCCGGCGAGGTTCCCTGGAAGGCCGAGGAGCAGGGGATCGCGAGCCCGAAGGATCTGCGGCGCCTCGACCGGTTCACGCAGTTCGCCATGGCGTCCGCAGCCGACGCCGTGACCGACTCGGGGATCGACTTTTCGCGCGAAGATCCCTATCGCTGCGGGGTCGTCATCGGGTCGGGGATCGGCGGATTGTCGGAATTCGAGACGCAGCACGAACGGCTGCTCACGAAGGGCATCGACAAGGTTTCGCCGTTCACGATCCCCAAACTGATGGTCAACTCCGGCAGCGGTCATGTGTCGAGCATGTACGGGCTGAAGGGGCCGAATTTCGCCGTTGCCACGGCCTGCGCTAGCGCTGGCAACTCAATCGGCTGCGCCCTCCGGTCGATTCAAAGCGGCGATGCCGACGTGATGTTGACGGGGGGGAGCGAGGCGGCGCTGACGCCCATGGGGCTGGCCGGCTTCCAAAACATGCGCGCCCTCTCGTTCCGGACTGACGATCCGCAGCGGGCGAGCCGTCCGTTCGATGCCGACCGAGATGGATTTGTGCTCGCCGAGGGGGCCGGCGTTGTGGTTCTCGAAGAACTCGAGCACGCCCGCCGGCGCGGCGCGAGAATCTACGGCGAATTGATGGGCTACGGGGCGAGCGGCGATGCCGGTCACATCACCCAGCCCGACGAAGAGGGGCGTGGCGCGGCACGGGCCATGTCGATGGCGCTGGAGGACGCCGGTCTCGGGCCCGATCGGATCGAATATGTCAACGCCCACGGCACAAGCACCCCGCTGGGAGACAAGGCGGAGACGGTGGCGATGAAGCGGGTCTTCGGCGCCCATGCCTCCCGCCTGGCGGTCTCGAGCACGAAGAGCCAGTTGGGACACACGCTCGGTGCCAGCGGTGGCATCGAGTTGGTGGTTTGCGCGCTGACGATCGCCCGCGGGGTCATCGCCCCGACGATCAATCTCGAGACCCCCGATCCTGACTGCGATCTCGATTACGTCCCGCGGTTTGCCCGGCAGGCCCATGTCGACGTGGCCATGAGCAACAGCTTTGGGTTCGGCGGCCACAACGCCTCGCTCATTCTCGCTCGGCTGAAATAGCCTCGTCATCCGCCCGGTAAGGGCGGCGATTCGGCTTGCTGCGGGCACCGCCGGCCTCCTACCCTCCCCCTGTCGACGTCTGCTTGGCCGCTGCCCGGGCGGTTTCGCCCGGACTCGTACGGCTCGCTCTCCCGGGGGCCTTTTGATGGCTCATCGCTCTCCTCCCTTCCGCGTCACGGCTTGGATCTCGATCCTGTTCTCGATCCTGCTCGGGCTTCCGGTGAGCGAGTCACTGGCCCAACTGCCGGCCGAGGCGGGGCAGACCCTCGCATCCCACGACATCTCACCGTGGGTCAGACAGGCCGGGCCAGGGAGCCAGAAGTACATCGTCGATTGGGTGCTCCAGGAGACGGGCTATGCCGCCTGGCATGGCGTCGTGCCGGCGTCACTCTCGGCCGACGAGAACCGGCTGGTGGTGTTCCATCAAGCTCAGATGCAGGAGCGCGTCGGGGAGATTGTCGCCCGCTTCACCACCGCGGCCGACACGCCCCATCGCTTCTCCGTCAGGGTGATGGGGGTGGGCACACCGTCGTGGCGGAACGACGCCCGCGCCCTCCTCCACGGGATTCCGGCGGCGACGCCCGGCGTCCAGGCCTGGATCATGTCGCGCGAGGAGGCGGCCACACTCCTGGCGATGTTCCGTCGCCGCGGCGACTGTGCCGAGCTCCCCACCGGCGCGGTTCAGGCGGCCAACGGCCTCCCCGCGGTTCTCGCCGGCGGGCGGAAACGGCCCTATGTCCAGGAAATCCAGCCGTCACCGGTGGCCCCAGGGTGGCAGACCTTGCCGGCGGCCTGCGACGAGGGGATCACGCTCGACGTCCAGCCACTCCTCTCCCGGGATGGTAGCGCCGTCGAGGCGGTCCTCCGCTGCCGTATCGACCAGATCGAGCGGATGGCGATCGTGCCGGTCACGCTCCCCACGCCCGACCGGCAGCGTTCCCAGATTGAGGTCCCGCAGGTCTCGGCCGTCCGCATCGGCGAGCGGTTCCGCTGGCCGACGACGCAGGTCCTCGTTGTCGGGCTGGGGTTGGTGCCGTGGCCGGTGCCGGGCAACAATACCGCCGGTTCGGCGGCGCTGCTGGCCGATGCCAAGCGAACCGATGTGGTGGTCTTCGTGGAGCCCAGGCTCCGCGGGTCACCCTGATGAATCCGGCTGCCCTGCTGATGGACGCATGTCCGTGCCGACGGCATGGGGAGGACGCCATCGCCCCGAGGAATCTCACATGACCGCTTCCGTCCGCCGTGTCGTTGTCACCGGAGTGGGGCTCGTCTCACCGCTCGGTCTGGCGCCTGACGATCTGTGGCGGGGCTTGGTGGCCGGACGCAGCGCCGTCGGGCCGATCGAGCAGTTCCCCACCGCCGGCCTCCCGCTCCACCACGGCGCCGAGGCCCGCGGCTTCACCGGCGAGATCGACAACTTCGGTCCGCTCGAGGCCGAGACGAAGAAAGCGATCCGCAAGGGGCTCAAAGTGATGTGCCGGGAGAGCCAGATGGCCGTCGCCGCGGCCCAGCGCGCGCTCCATGATTGCGGCCTGTCGGGGGCGGACCGTGTCCCGGAGCGGTTCGGGTGCGTGTTCGGTTCGGACTACATGCTCACGCTCCCGGAGGACTTCACTTCCGGGGTCGCCAACTGCCGGGGCCCCGACGGGGACTTCGAGCTCGATCGTTGGGCGGTCGACGGGATGCCGCTGCTCAATCCGCTCTGGTTGCTCAAGTATCTCCCCAACATGCCCGCCAGCCACATCGCGATCTACAACGATCTCCGGGGCCCGAGCAACTCGCTGACCCTCCGCGAGGCCAGTGGGCATGTCGCCATCGGGGAGGCGACGATGACGATCCAGCGCAACGCCGCCGACGTGATGCTTGCCGGGGCGACCGGCACGCGCATCCACCCCATGAAGACCGTCCACGCCCTGCAGAGCGAGCAGGTGGCCTTCGGCCCCGACGATCCGACCACCTGGAGCCGACCCTTCGATCGCCACCGCAGCGGGATGGTGCTGGGCGAGGGGGCAGCGGTGCTCGTCCTCGAGGAACTCGAACACGCCCGGCGCCGCGGGGCGACGATCCTCGGCGAGGTCCTCGGGCATGCGTCGCGCCACGCCGCCGATCGACTCAACATCGGGCTGCGGCGGAAGGCCCTCGGCCTGGCGATGGCGCGGGCTCTCGGGATGGCGCAGCTGCCCGGGGGACGCCCCGGGCATCTCCATGCCCACGGCTTGAGCACGGTGGGGGGTGATCAGAGTGAGGCCGAGGCCCTCGGTGATCTCCTCGGCGCGGATGCGACTGCGATCCCGACGGTGGCCGCCAAGGCCAACTTCGGCAACCTCGGCGCCGGCAGCGGGATCGTGGAGTGCATCGCCAGCCTGTGGGCGCTGCGCCATGGCACCCTTTTCCCGTTGATCAACCATACGACCCCCGATCCGGCCTGCCCGATCCGGGCCGCGGTCAGCGGCGATCCGGCTGGGGCCTCCTTCCTCTCCTCGTCGGTCACCCCCCAGGGACAGGCTGGTGCGGTGGTGATCGGCGGTTGGAATCTCGGTGCGTGACGGCCCCGGTGGTGGAACCGGCAGGGGCTGTCGGCCCCTCCCTCCCCCTCGGGGCAGACGGAGGCTCCTTGACAGTCGTCTCCCCTCCCCCTACCCTTCCGGGTTGTGCCTCGTGGAGGTAGCTGCTGGAGTCCGGAGCGCCGTTGGGTGGTGCGGTCCGCAGGGAAGGTTTCCCTGGTGGGTCGTATTGTCCGGCGGGCGACCAGTTCGTGTGTGGCGTCGGCCGTCTGGCTGCATCCCGCAGGTCATAGTGCCTGCAATGCTGTCGGTCCGGGCTCTGCGCTGCCAACGTCGGGTCAACGTGCCGCTGGTGGCTCATGCCTCCGGGGGGGCGGACCGGTTGGCGGTCTGTCCAGTGCCAGTGCCGACATTCGCAGGATCAACGCCAGGCGCCACCCCCCCGAGGGTGGTGCGGCGGGAGACCGACCACGACCGAGCACGATCCAGTTCGCCGAGATCGCCGTCCGAGACACCCATGAAGCCTGAAGAAATCCTCCGCATCGTCGATGCGATCCATCGCGACAAGAAAATCGACAAGGAGATCGTCTTCCAGGCGATCGAGGCAGCGCTCGTCACCGCCCTAACGCGTCAGTATGGCGAAACCTCGGATGTGCAGGTGGCCATCGATCGGGCCGACGGCCGCGTCCATGGCACCCGCGACGGCGTCGAGATCGACACCGCGGAACTGTCGGGCCGGATCGGCGCCCAGACGGCCAAGCAGGTCATCATCCAAAAGATCCGCGAAGCAGAGCGGGATGCGATCCACGACGAGTTCGAGGAGCAGATCGGGCTGATGGTATCGGGGGTCATGAGCCGCTTCGAGGGGGCTACGGCCACCGTGACGCTCGGGGCCACCGAGGCGATCCTGCCGCGGAGCGAGCAGATCCCCGGAGAGACTTTCCACCCCAATGAGCGCATCCGGGCGACGATCTTCGAGGTCCGGAAGGTCGGCAGCCGGGTCAAGATCATCCTCTCCCGGATCCGCCCGCAACTCGTTCAGCGGCTCTTCGAGCAGGAGATCCCCGAGATCGCCGATGGCGTGATCGAGATCCGGGCCATCTCACGTGAGCCCGGATACCGCAGCAAGGTTGCGGTCATCAGTTCTGACGCCCGTGTCGACTGTGTCGGTGCCTGTGTCGGTGTCCGGGGGAGTCGGATCAAGAACATCGTCGAGGAGCTCGGCGGAGAGCGGATCGACATCGTCCGTTGGAGCGACGATCTTCAGGTCCTCGTCCCCAACGCGCTGCAGCCAGCCGAGGTCGATGAGGTGATCCTCTGCCAGATGCTCGGGCGAGGGATCGTCTTGGTCCGAGAGGATCAATTGTCGCTGGCGATCGGTCGCCGCGGGCAGAACGTCCGTCTCGCCAGCAAGCTCTGCGGTTGGGACATCGAGATCATGACGCGCGAGGAACTCGACCAGCAGATCGAGCGTGCCGTCACAGGATTCTCCTCGATTCCGGGGCTCGACGAGTCGTTGGCCGAGAAGCTCGTCGGGGAAGGGTTCCTTTCCTACGACGATCTGTCGGTGATCGAGCCCGACGACCTCATGGAGATGGGGGGGCTCACGGCCGAGGCGGTCGACCTGATCGTCGCCGAGGCCGAGGCACGGGCCTCGCAGGCCGAGTCGGCTGCGGCCGACGAGCGCCGCAAGCAACGCGAGCAGGACCGCGTCGACCGGGCGACGGCCGAGGCCGACGCCGCTGAACAGGCGATCGTTGCGGCGCGTGAAGCACAAGAGCCGGTGGTGGCGGCGGACAGTGGCGTGTCTGGCCACGGCGCCGAGACGACCTCCGCAGGAGGTTCGGAAGCGGCCGCCGAAGGGGCCTCACCGGCGGGTGGGCGGGAGTGATGGACAGGCTGAAAGTGGCTTTTCGTGCTGAAAAAGAGGCTGCTTCAGCCGCCGTGGGGCGGATCAGCCGCGGTGGTTGGAACGATGGTGACGGTTGGCTCGGTTTTGCAAGGGACGGTGTTCCGGGTAGGTTGACTGGAACGGGATTCGGGTCTGATGGCCCTCCCGCTGGTGTGATCACGTGGGCGGTGGCCCGACGAGGTGAGCGTGGCAGTTCGTATCTACACCCTGGCGAAGGAATTGAAACTCGACAGCAAAGAGCTCGTCGAGATCTGTTCCCGCGCCGGTATCCAGGACAAAGGCTCGGCGCTCGCCAGCATGACCGAAGAGGAAGTCGCCAGGCTGAAGGAGTTCATGGCCGGCAAGGCTGCGAAGCCTGCTGACCGGCCCGCTCCCGGCGGGGCGTCGCTCGTCCGGCCCGCGGTGCCGGTCCGACCGAGTGCTACTGGCAAGCCCCCGGTGATCGCTGCCAAGGGCCCCCTGACGCCCGCTGCGAAGCCGGCTCCATCGCCGTCACCAGAGCCAAAGCCGGCCGTCGTGATGCGCCCCCTTTCCGGTCCGCTCAGCGCCGGCCGCACGGCCGATGGGCCAGGGCTGCGCCGCTCACCCGAGCCCCAACGCCCC
>JBAWVV010000160.1:0-9072 GCA_037147115.1 Planctomycetia bacterium
CGTGCGCCGATGTCGACCGCTGCATCGATGGAGTGGAATGGTACCTCACCCAAATTGACCGTCAGCTCAAGGGTCGTTCACCACTCAGTGGGCCGATTTCCAACATTGCGTCTTGGAATTACCCCATGAGTGTTCTTGTTCACGCAGAGTTGGTCCAGGCGCTGGCCGGAAACGCGGTCATCGCAAAAACACCCTCACAGGGAGGATTTCACTCCCTCACCCTTGCCCACGCCATGATGGCTCGGGCTGGCTTGCCCATGACGCTTGTCAGCGGCGTTGGTGCCGAGTTGAGTGACGCACTGGTCTCTTCGCCTGCGCTCGGTGCCTTCGCGTTTGTTGGCGGAAGATCGAATGGCCGTGCCACACTCGAACGCCTTGCCGACTTCAACAAGCGTCACATTTTGGAACAAGAAGGTTTGAACGCTTGGGGGGTTTGGGATTTCAGCAAATGGGATTACCTCGCTCCCCACATTCGCAAAGGCTTCGAGTATGCGAAGCAACGGTGCACCGCCTACCCGCGGTATGTTGTGCAGCGCCGACTTTTCCCTGCTTTTCTCGAGATGTACATGCCCATCGTGAAAGGGCTGAGGTTCGGCCACCCTTTGGCGGTGGAGAATGACCATGACGATCTGCCAGATCTCGAGTTCGGTCCTGTGATTCACAAGACCAAAGCAGATCAGCTGCGAGCCCAGTTTCATGAGGCCATCAACACGGGAGGAATTCCTCTCTACAGCGGAAATCTCGACCACGGTCGATTTATTTCGGGGCAAGACATATCAGCCTATGTTGCACCTGCCGCAATTCTCGAACCACCTCGGGCGTGGTCGCTGCACCACTCTGAACCGTTCGGCCCAATCGACTCCATTGTTCTGGTGGACACCGAGGCTGAATTCATTGCCGCGATGAACGTGTCCAATGGAAATCTCGTTTCTTCGGTTGCTACCGATGACATGGTTTTCGCGAAGCGCGTTCGCGAAGAAGTCTCGGCCTTCAAGTTTGGAGTCAACGTAACCAGGTCTCGGGGAGATCGCGACGAGGTGTTTGGAGGGCTCGGCGCGTCGTGGCGCGGCGCCTTCGTCGGTGGAGACTTACTCGTCGACGCAATCACTGATGGTGAAAGGCCCATCTACGGAAACTTTAAGGGTGGATCTCGATTCCCTGAAGGACTTGACCTCTAAGTCTTGGCCGGCGACGGAGCGGACAACCCGGACGAGCAATCCGGATTTTCTCAGCAAGGGAAGCGATACTGCAATTGCTCCCCGAATCGAAAAGCGACACCTTTTCTGGAATTTTCCAGCATTCCTGTCCAGCGGCCCGAAGCGGTGACCACGGTTCAGGCCGGCGACGGCGTCAGGATCGAGAAGATCGTCTCCACGGGCCACCGGTCTCCCGATGGCTTTCGGTGCGACCAAGACGGCACGCATGGGTGGTCGTTCTCAAAGGGACCGCAGAAACTCCAACTTGAGGACCGGACCGTTGCCATGGCCCCAGGGGATTCCATCCTCATCCCGGCACCCACGCCCCACCGGGTGCTTTTGGAACACCGCCGAGGAGCCCACCGTCTGGCTGGCGATCTTCTCCGGCCAGAGGTGAGCAAGCCCGGGCGAGGTGCGTGCCAAACGAGGCCTGTGCGACCAAGTTCACGTCACGAGTCACGCGGTCCCAGGGGCGGGAGGGCAAAACGCCCGCCGCCCCCGGCCGCATATTCAGGAGAGCCGTGCCACGGCTTTCACAGCTGCCAGCAGCCGATCGGCACCGCCGAACTGCTCGGCAGCCTTCTTGGCGGCGATGACGTCCTCGACCGTGACGACATCCGACTTGCGGGCCGTCTTCGCCGGGGCAACCTCAGCACCCGCCTCGCCGGCGCTCCGCTTGCGACGCTTGAAGCCAGCCTTCTTCAAGACCGTCGAGCAATGGGCGGAGGAGACCTCGATCCCCTTCTTGGCAAGGACGTCCATGATCGCCTTGGGGCTGATTTTCTTGCCGTTGGCCTTGAGTTCAGCTCCGACCTTGCGAATCTCTTCCGACTTGTTGATTTCTTTGGCGTCAGCCATGGAGGGCCTCGTGAATACGGATTGTGAAAGTGAACAATCCGCTAATATACCATGCGTAACGGGTGAAATGTTTCGCGGTGCCTCGAGACCGCAAGGACACAGGCCACACCGTTACAGCGACTTCAGCCAGGCGACGAGGTCGTCGATCTCCGCCTCGCTCAGCGCCGGCTGGCCGGTGATCTTCTCCGGCGAGTGGGGGCCGGAGAGGAGGTCGTGGAGCGACCGGGCCCGGGCGTTGTGGAGCCAGCGCGTCTTGCGGTAGCCAGCCAGGAGCGTCGGCGGGCTGTACGACGGATAGCGATCCCCCTTCTTTCCCAGCCCCACGTCGTGAAGGCCGGGGGTCGTGTAGAAGGGGGGGGCATGGCAATCGCTGCACCCGGCGCGGGCCGACTCAAACAGCGTCTTGCCCCGCTCGGCGGCCGCCGACAGGCTGCCGTCGGCTAAGCGAAACGGGCTCGGCGGCGGCTCGAGATCGGCGAGGAAGGCCGTCAGGGCCGCCACGTCGGCAGCAGGCGGCTCGGGCGCTTGCATCGAGTCGATCATCGACTTCTTCACGGCGGTGGGGAGATCGGTTTGCCAGCCATGCCAGGTCCAGGGGCCGGTCGCGGCGAGCTGCCAGAGGGGCAAAACCGTCTTGTAGCTGCCGACGGAGCCGTCGTTGAGGGTGTCGAAGGTGACGGTGTTTCCACCCCCCTCCCAGTGGCAGGTGTGGCAGGAATACCACTGATCGAGGCTGCGACGGGCATCGTGGAAGATCGCCTCCCCGCGGCGGACGAGCTGCTCCTGCTCTGTCGCCACCTCCCCACGCGAGAGCGTCATGGCGCCGACGAGCCCGGGGCCGGCCGGGTCGATCTCCTGAACTGTGTCGAGGAGGGCGTTGGCGACGAACACCCGCGTGCCATCAGCCGACACCGCGAGCCTGAGCGGGCGGCCGTCGAGGTCGAGCCGGCGGAAGCGCTTGGTATCGGTCGAGAGCCCCCGGTCCATCACTTCGGCGCCGCTGACCTGCGTCCAGGGGAGCCCGGCGGCGGCGTCGAAACGGAGCAGCTCATGGGTGCCGCCGGCGGCCACGAGGACCGTCCGCCCTTCGTCGACCAGCGCCAAGCCGAGAACGTCGCCGACGGCCCGGCCGGAGACGTCGAGGGTCAGGCCGTGGAGCGTGCCACCATCCGGGGTGATCTCGAGCTTGCCGAGCCGGCTCCCGGTCACCCATCCGCGCCGAATGTCACCAGGGGAGGTAAACCCGCCGCCGTCGTAGGTGAAGGTGAAATAGAGTGTGCCGCCGTCGGGCGTGAACGCCGGCTGACCGACGTTGAGCCCCTTGAAGGGATGGCGCGAGCGGACCAGCCGGCTTGAGGCATCGACCAGCACGATCTCGGCGCCGCCGGCGCAGGCGACGGCCACGGTCGAGCCGTCGGGGGAGAGGGTGATGAAACGGGGCAGGGGGGATGTCGGGATCGGCGCCGACACGGTGCCCGCTTCGAGGTCGACTGTGACGATCGCGGCGCTCGCCGCGAGAGGCACCCACGCCGTGCTGCCGTCGGTGGAGACGACGACATCATGGGGCTCGAAGCCAACATGGATCCGACCGGTCTCCACCAGTCGCCCCTCCCTGACATCGAGAGCGACAACATCCCCCGATTCCTCAGTGACCGCGACGAAGCGATCGGCCCCACGGGGGGCGATGGCGGCAGGCCGAGCGCCGATCGGGAGCTCGGCGGCGATCGCCCCGGTGGCGTCGAGGAGCGAGACCGTCCCGGCCGCCCGATTCGCCGTTGCCAGCCAGCGGCCGTCGGCCGAGATCGCTACGGCCACCGGCGTCCGCCACGGGCCTGCCACCGCCGGCGATCCGGCCACGGCGGCCAGGGCAATGAGGGGGAGGAGCAGGAGCAACGTCGCGCTGGAAAGGCAGCGGAGACCAAACGATCCGATTGGGGTTTCCTCGCGCATGTCGACATCTCCGGCCAAGGGTCCGCGGCACTGGTCAGCTAGCCTACCAACCCCTCCGGCTCTGGGCCCATCCCGCGATTGTGCCCTCCGCAGCCGGGCGCTTTCGCCTTCGGCCCCGCGGACCGTAGAACAGGTGTGGGGAAGGGATGAACCTGCCGCTTCAGCCGGCCTGTCGGAGTCGATCGATGCCGAAACGCATGAGACAAAGTCAACCCGGGACCGCCGGAAGGGAAAGCCGGGGCTTCACGCTTGTGGAGCTGCTGGTCGTCATCGCCATCATCGGCGTTCTCGTCGGGCTCCTCCTCCCGGCCATCCAGGCCGCCCGCGAGTCGGCCAGGCGCACCTCCTGCGGCAACAAGATGAGGCAGCTCTTGGTCGCACTGACCCGCAGCCACGACAGCGCCCGCCGCTTCCCCGCCGCCATCGACCGCTACCCCGCGAAGGCCGTGACGTTTGCGACCAACGGCGGTCCGGCGTCGGCCCAGCCGGGGGGCTTTAGCTGGGTCGTCCACATCCTCACTTTCGTCGAGGAGTCGGATCTCTACAGCGGGATCTTCACCGCGTCGGGGCGGCTCGGTCGCGGGGCCTATCCCTTCATGCCGACGCTGGCGATCAACAACCAGCCCCATCCCTGCCAGACCCAGCTTCCGCTCCTCCGTTGCCCCTCCTATGCCGGGCAGCCAATCGTCACCGCCGCGGCGGCCAGCGCCTTCCATTCGATCGGGAGCTACGACGGCTCGGCCCCTTATCCGACGATCGCGATAACAAACTACAAGGCGATGGCCGGCGTCGCTTCACAGGGGAAGGTCGCCGTCGGCAAGGGGGCCGCGGGCATTGCCGACAACGGCGGCCTGCCGCTGAAGGGCTCGAAGACGGTCGATCCCGACAACGACGATCTCCCCTATCTCGGGCTCGATATGGACGCCATCCGCGACGGGACGTCGACCACCATTCTCCTCTCGGAATCGAAGGAAGGGGGCAACTCCGCTTGGATCGACGGCATGCAGGCGTTCGTCGTGGCCCTCGCCGATGATTCACCAGCGCTCCCCACTCTCGACGGCAAGACCTGGACCGTCGGCAGCGCCGTGTCGGCGCTGGGCTACGGCCCAACCGCCGCCGCCCCCACGCGCACGAGCCTCGATCTCGGCAACCGGGGCACGCGGGGCAACTCCGCCTGGGGACCGAGCAGCGATCATGCCGGCGGGATGGTCACGACCGGCTTCGGCGACGGCCACCTGACGTTCCTCGCCCCCGACATCGATCCGGCGGTCTATTTTGGGCTCGTCACCCGCGCCTCTGGCGAAACAGTCAACGCGGAGTGACCACCCGCTCGTGACCGGCCTGGGAATCGGTCATCGGGAAAGGGCTGCATCGACAAGTTTCACGTCGTCGCTGCGGACGCCGGGTGTTGTCACGAATGGCTCCGTAGGCGCAGCGCACCCAACGCCCCGACACACTCGGCCGCGAGGGTCGATTTCCCCGCCCCCGACATCAAAAAACTTCGCGGTGGCGCGGAAGGGGGCGCGGGGCAGCGAGGTCGAGCTCGATGAGCTTCGCACCGCGTTGCCATGCCGGTGGCCCGTACGCCCCCCAGCCGGTGACGCGGCCGTAGACGAGATCAACCCCCTCCCAGTCGCCGTGGTAATTGTTGACATGATCGTGGCCGCAGAACACGGCGACGACGCGATTGGATCGGGCGAACCGATTGAACGACTCGCCGGTGTCGCTGTCGTAGCAAACATTCTCCGCCTTCTCCCCGTCGACCGGGCCACGCTCGAAGAGCTTGTGGTATTCCATCAGGGGAATGTGAACAAACACGGTGATCGGAGCGTCGACCTCACGATCCTCGTCGGCGGCGATTTGGCTGTCGAACCACTCCAGCTGCGGCAGCGAGATCTTCCGGTCTCCGACCGCATAGCCGACCTGGAAAAAGAACAGGCTCGCCGCCGGCTTCACTCCATCGCCGGGGAGGAGGTCGTAGCGGAAGCAGTAGTGCCGGCCGGTCGGCGTTTCGACATGCCCTTGGAGCCCGTGGCCGATCCGGCCGCTGATCGCGTCGAGCGCGAGGGAGCCCTCACCTTGCTTGACCGGATAGTCGTGGTTGCCGAAGCAGAGCGTCCAGGGGACGGAAAGATCGTTCATGATGTCGAGCCCCTTCCACTCGACCTGTCCGAAGGAATCGTTGTTGACGAAGTCGCCGGTGTGGATGACGAGGTCGGGCTTCTCGGCCGTGACAATCCCGCGGATCGCGGCGGCGGTGCGATCGGTGGCAGGCCCGGGATAGAAGTGGGTGTCGGTGATCTGGAGGAGCCGCAGGGCACGATCCCGCCCTGGCGTGAAGCGGACCTCGTAGTGATCGCTTTCGGGACGATGAACGAGGAGGTCGCCGAGCCGCTGCTCCCCCTCATCGGCGCGGGCCGGAGCGTAAAAGGCTCCGATCGAGAGGCTCTGCGTGATGGCGAGCCCCGAGAGCGACGAGCTCGCGAGGAAGCTGCGGCGCTTCATGGCTTGAATCCTTCTTGAATCTTTCTTGAATCCTTGCGGAACGTGCGATCACTTCGACGGTGGGGCAGCGGGAGACGTGGCGGTCTCCTGATAGAAGATCTCCAGCCACTTGCCGTTGCGGCGGACGTACAGCGACGACGATTCGACCCCGCTCTGCGAGAGCGTCTTTCCCTTGTGGACCCCCTCGAAACCGGCCCGGTAGAGCACCATCACGGCGTTCTCGTTGATCCGCAGCAGACTCACTTCTCCCATCGAGTATTTGACGAGATGGAAGTCATCCATGTTGCTCAGGAACTCCTCCCGGCCGGCGACCGTGCCATCGGCGAAGAAGCCCTTGAACTCCGGCGCCATGTACGTTCGGAAAAACTCTTTGTCGTCCTTGAGCGTGGCTTCCCAACTGGCCCGCTCGAGGGCCGTGAGCTCGGCCAGCAGGGGCTCGTCGCCCGGGGTCTGGGCACTGGCGACGGGGAAAACGGTCGCCGACAGGAGCAACGCCACCACGAACAGCAGTCGCATGGAAGACCTCGGGGGAAAGAAATGGCGGTGATCGGCAGGCTTGTCGCACCGCAAGGGATCTTCTGCCATCCTCGGAGCGCGGGCCGAGCGGGTCAATGCCCGGGCCGGGCAACTCCCCCCCGGACAAAAAAAGGCCCCTCCGGCCATGACAACCGGAGGGGCCGAGCTCATTGCAGAAGGCCTTGGCCGATCGGTCGTCTCTCCATCCCCAGCCATGAGGGAGACCACCAACGGAATCCCGTCTGCGCTGGACGCGGCACCGCCTTCCCCGGATCGGCGGCTTGCCCCTCATTTGGGTACGCGGCCAAGATGGCTCCCGAAGGAAGTCACCACCGATGCTGAACTGGCCCGATATCGTCTTCTGGATGCTGGCGGCGATGGGGATCGCGACCGTCGCCCGGTGGCGTCGCAGCGCCGTGCCGCGCGGTTGGCTGATGGTCGTGGCCACGATCCTCGCGCTCGCCCTCGTCGGCCATCTCCTCGGTCGATCGTGGCTTGTCGGTCTGGCGGGGGGCCTGTGGGTCGTCTTCGTCCTCGGGCCGGCGCTGCTGACGCACATGAGCCTGCAATGGAGCGCCCGCGAGGCCTACGGCCCGGCGAGAATGGCGGCCCGTTTGGCCGGCTACCTCCACCCCTTCGACGGCTGGCTCGAATCAACCCGGTTTATCGACGCGTTTGCCCTCGCCGGGCGGGGGGATGCGGATGGGGCTGTCGCGCTCCTCGAGCCGATCCGTCACCTCGACACTCCTGTTGGCCAGCGCGCCATGATCCTCCGCTGTCGGCTCACCCAGGACTGGCAGGAGATCCTCACGTGGGCGCGGGCCCACCCCGAGCGCGTCGACCGCGATGACGACAGCCTCAGTCATGTCATCCGCGCGCTGGGCGAAACCGGGGACGTGGCAGGAATGGTCGACCTCTACCAGCGGCAGCGGGCCCGCATCGAGCGGATCACGTTGCCGCTGCTGCGCGACTCGATCCGGCTTCCGTTTTTCGCCTTCGCGGGCCACGCCGAGGCGACCGAACGGATCCTCGGGCAATCCTTCCCCAGAATCCCACCAATCAGCCGGGCGTATTGGTTGGCGACGGCCCGCTTGCGGGCGGGCGAGATCGACGCTGCCCGCGCCGCCTTCGAGCGGCTCATCCCCGACGCCAACGCCGTGTGGGAGAAGGCGATCCAGCGGCGGATGGCCGCGTGCCATGAACCGATCCCCCCCCTCGACGAGTCTCGCCAGGCGCTGGTCGCCGCGGAGGCGACGAGCCTGGAGGCCGAGATTCGTTTCGGCGAAAGGGGCCCGCCGTCGGCCAGCGGCAGTCCTGTCACGTGGAGCCTCATCGGTCTCAATCTCTTCGCTTTTGCCCTCGAGCTGGTGCTCGACGGCAGCACCGACATCCATCTCCTTCACCGCCTCGGGGCCCTCTGTCCCGACTGCGTCGGCCGGGGGGAATGGTGGCGACTGCTCACGTCGACGTTCCTCCACTTCGGCCCGCTCCATCTGATCATGAACCTCGCAGCGCTTGCGATGCTCGGGCCGCGGGCCGAAGCCGCCCTCGGCTGGGGCCGGGCCCTCACCGTCTATCTGGTCGCCGGGGTCGGGTCGATGGCCACCGTCGCTGCCCAGGGCTGGATCGAGGGGAACCACGGGTGCACCGTCGGGGCCTCTGGCGCCGTGATGGGGCTGATCGGCGCGACCGCCGCGATGATGCTCCGTGGCTGGCTCAGGGAAGGGGCCGTCGCCGCCCGCAACCGCGGCCTGGCCATGGCGGGCGTTGTCTTCGGACAGATGGTGATCGACACCCTCGTGCCACAGTTGAGCTTCACCGGCCATCTCTCCGGAGCGGCGATCGGCTTCGTAGTCACGCTCCTCCTCGGCGACCGGATCACACGGCCGGTGAGCCAAGCGCCCCAGCCGCCACGATAAACGGGGCGAAACGCTCCAGGAAAAATCTTGCCCCTCTCCTCCGCACCGAATCCTTGACCTCTTTGCAAGGATGTCCCACACTCCGCCAAGAGGGAGGGCACCGCTCTGTGGGGGCGGTGAACACAGCG
>JBAWVV010000161.1:0-9050 GCA_037147115.1 Planctomycetia bacterium
CCCTGTCTCCCGTTCGGAGCCCCCGATGCCCCCGTTCGTCCTCCCGGTTGCCCTGCTGGTCGTCCTTCTGGTCGGGCTCGGCATCCTCGCCATGCTGGCCCGCTATCTGCGGCTGTGGCTTCAATCGTACGCCTCGAGCGCCGGCATCGGCCTGTTTGACCTCGTCGCCATGAGCTTCAAGAAGGTCAATCCGAACGTCATCGTCCGCAGCAAGATCATGGCGGTGCAGGCCGGGCTCGGAGACTCTACCGGGATCACGCGGCAGGCGCTCGAGGAGCATTCGATGGCCGGCGGCCGCGTCCCCCTCGTGGTGCAGGCGCTGATCGCGGCCAACAAGGCGAAGATCAAGGAGCTCAACTGGAAGCTGGCAACGGCGATCGACCTGGCCGGGCGCGACGTCCGCGAGGCGGTGCAGACGAGCGTCTATCCGAAAGTCATCGATTGCCCCGGCCGCAATAGCGGGCGCGAGACGCTCGACGCGGTGGCCAAGGACGGCATCCAACTCAAGGTTCGGGCCCGGGTGACGGTGAGGACGAACCTCAACCAGCTCATCGGCGGCGCCACTGAGGAGACGATCGTTGCCCGCGTCGGCGAGGGGATCGTCTCGGCGATCGGTTCGGCGGAGCGCTATACGAACGTCCTCGAGAACCCCGACGTGATCTCGAAGACCGTGCTCGCCCGCCGCCTCGACTCCAACACCGCCTTCGAGATCGTGTCGATCGACATCGCCGACATCGACGTCGGGGCGAACATCGGCGCCCGCCTCCAGGCCGACCGGGCCGAAGCCGACACGCGTGTCGCCCGGGCCAACGCCGAAGGACGCCGGGCGATGGCGGTGGCGAAGGAACAGGAGATGATCGCCGGGATCGAGGAGAGCCGAGCCCAGCTCGTCGAATCGGAAGCGGAGGTGCCGCGGGCGATCGCCGACTCGCTCGCCAGTGGCGGGCTGGGAATTGTCGATTATTACAAGATTCGTAATCTCCAGGCCGACACCGACATGCGACGGGCAATCGCCGGCGTCGGCAACGGGCCGGCCACGGCGACCCATGCCGTTCCTTCCGGGCAGTGAGCCCGCGCCGATCGCGTCCCACTTCTCCATTCCCCGCTGCGGAACCATCCCCGATGCTCCCTGCCCCCTTCGTTGCGTGCCTGGTCCTGCCGCTGGCCGCGAACGATTGGCTCGAGGGGCTGATCCCGTTTCTGTTTTTCCTGATCTGGATCGTGTCGCAGGTCGTGGGGGTCGTGCGGCGGATCGGCGGAGGCGGAAAGGTCGCGGGGGGGGATCCGAAGGCCGGGAGGCCGGTCGGGCCGGCGCCACAGGTGCGGGAGGTGCGGCTGCCGGTCGTCCTCGCCGGCGAGCGTGATCGCCGTGCAGCCCAGGAGGATCTCCAGCGCCAGATTGAGGCCTTCCGGCGCGGACAGGCGGAGGGAGGGATTCCCGATCCTCCGCGCCGCACCCCCCAGAACCCACCGATGCTCCCCAAGGCTACTCCACGGCGCGATCCGGTGACCGTGAAGCCCGCGTCGCAAGCTTCTCCGCGCGGCCAAGAGGGGGGCGTGCGTCGGCCCCCGCTGCCGGCGGCAAACCGTTCCGCTGCCACGCCGGCACGATCAGGGAAGCCGGCGGCGAACATCTCTCCGTCGATGCTCGGTGGCCATGCCGACGAGATCGGTCGGCATGTCGAAGGGGCGTTTGCACACGATCTCGCCCACGCGGGAATCCGGCCCGGCGGTGGCGACCAGTCCGCGGTTGCGCCGCAGACGGTGCCGACGGTCGCGCATGAGCTCGTGGCGATGTTCCGCGATCCCAACACCATCCGCCAGGTGGTCCTCCTCCGCGAAGTGCTCGACCGACCGATCGATCGCTGGTGAGAGGGGCGTTGTCGGAAGGGGGGGGCACGGTCGCTCTCCACCGACGATGGGACGAATCACGAGGAGACGACGGTATGAACGTGGCAGCGCAGTCGACGACATCGGCCAGCATGGCCGGCTCCCCACCGGCCCTGGTGCGGCCCGGTGTCACCCGTCTCGGCTGGGTCGGCACGGGCGTGATGGGGCGATCGATGGTCGGCCGGCTCCGCGATGCCGGCTTCGACATGATCCTCACCACCCGCTCGCGCTCGAAAGCCGAACCGCTCCTCGAGCGTGGCTGCCGGTGGGCCGATTCGCCGGCCACCGTCGCCGCCGAGGCCGACGTCGTGTTTGTGATGGTGGGGCATCCTGCCGACGTCCGCGCGACGATCCTCGGTGAGAAAGGCGTCCTCGCGGGAGCCAGGCCCGGAACGATCCTCGTCGACCACACCACAAGCTCGCCGGGGCTGGCCGAGGAGATCGAGGCCGCCGCCACGGCGCGGGGCGTGTGGAGCCTCGACGCCCCGGTGTCGGGGGGCGACAAGGGCGCGCGCGAGGGAACGCTGACGGTGATGATCGGCGGAGCGGATGCCCCGCGCGAGGCGCTGGCGGCGTGCTGGGGCGCCGTGGCCGGGAACGTGGTCGCCTGTGGTGCCGCCGGGGCCGGTCAGCGGACGAAGCTCGTCAACCAGATCGCCATCGCCGGCGGCATGGTGGGGATGTGCGAGGCACTCCTCTTCGCCCACCGTGCCGGGCTCGATGTCGAGACGACACTCCGCGCCATCTCCGGCGGGGCTGCCGGGTCGTGGTCGCTCTCCAACCTCGCTCCGCGGATCGTGCGCGGGGACTTCGCCCCCGGGTTCATGGTGGAGCACTTCGTCAAGGACATGCGGCTGGCGCTCGACGAGGCGCGCCGTCTCGACCTTCCGCTGCCGGGGCTGGCGCTGGTGGAGTCGCTCTCCACGGCGCTGCTGGCCCAAGGCCGGGGGCGGCTGGGAACGCAGAGCCTCGTGCTGGCGCTGGCGCAGCTTGCAAACCACCCCTGGCCGCCGCCGCCGACCGCCCAGGTTTCCTGACCTTCCCCGCCGAGCCACTGGCCGCTCTTAATGGGGGGTGCTTGGCCGGGCAGAAGAGGGCGAAAACGGGCCGTTTCCCCGATCAGGAATGAAATCCCGAATCGCGGCTTGAGTGGCGTCCGTCGGTGGACTAAAAGACCACTGGTGGGCCGTCTCGACGGCCTGCCCACAGCGCGTAGACGAGGTCGCCCAAGCCTCGTCTACGCGCTTGCGTTTTGACAGGATCCGCGGCGGCTTTCCGCTCGGCAGGCGATGGATCGCCTGTGGGGATTGCCGCCGTCAAATCGGCGGGTTTCCAGGGAATGGATGCTCACGCCATGGCGATGCCTCCCCACCGCGCCGTTTTTGCACGGCCGCAGCGTCTCATTGCCACCCCAGCGCACCCCGCCTCCGATGGCCGGTCGCCATGTCGGGCAACGGTGGCGCTGTGGGTGCTGCTGCCCCTCGCCACCTGGCTGCTGCCGCCGGGAGAGGAGGTTCGCGGACAGGCCCCGACGGAACCGGTCGAGGTGTCGCTGTTGCGCGGCGCCGATCCGGCGGATCGGCCGGTGCCGGAGAACGAGGGGACGCTGCCGATGGTGGCCGAGATCGGCGTCGACATGGCCTATCTGCGGGCCGGGCCCGGCGACGACTTCTACCCCACCGAACGGCTCGCGCTCGGGCGCACGCTCGAGGTGTGGGCGATCGACGCCACCGGATGGTGTGCCGTTCGTCCGGTCGAGGGGAGCTTCAGTTGGGTCCGGGCCGCCGACATCGATGACGAGGCAGCCCTCGACCCCGTCGCCCGTTCCCCTTCCGGTGAGGCGGGGGCCGGCGTCGGTGTGGTCGTCGCCGACGGGGCCGTGGCCCGTGTCGGGTCGCAGCTCAACGATCTGCGCCACGTCGCCCAGGTGCGTCTGGAAGCGGGGGAGCGCGTCCGCGTTCTCGATCGCGCTCGCATCAACCGCGGCCGGCATGCTGGACTGTGGGCCCGGATCGAGCCACCGGCGGGCGAATTCCGCTGGGTGCGTTTTGCCGACCTCGCGTCGTCGCCGTCCATTCGTCAGGCAGCGCTCGACGCCGGCGTCAGGCCAGCCGGTGGCAGCGGGGAGGAACGAGATCCTGCGGCAGTGATGATCGCACGACTCCCGCGGCCCAAGGAATCAATCATCCTGGCGGCCAACGAGGCGCCTCTTTCCCCACTGCCCGCCCCTCGCGCGCCGCCGCAGCCGCTCGGAGCCGTGCCGCAGGCGAAGCGGATGCTCGCCGGCTGGTTGCCGCGTGGTACCGGGGTGTTCGAGGCCCCGCCGCCGGTCGCGGTCGTCGCCCCCCCCGTCTCGATGTCCGACGAAATGGCCGAGATCGATCTGGCCCTTTCGGTGGCAGTGGCGGGCCCGCCCGACACCTGGAACCTCCCCCAGCTCCGCGAGCGACTGCGGCTGGCCGCCACCCGCTCGAACTCCAATCCCGATCGACTCCGGGCCGATGCCATCGATGCCCGGATCGCTCGCTTCGAGGCGATCCAGTCCAAACAGCAATCGTTCGCCGCCGGGCCGCCGACCGACTCGTCGCCGCTGCGGCTGGGGAGCATGTGGTCGAGTCTCGGTGGGGTCGGGACGCGCCCCATCCGTCCCGGTGTCCTCCCCGGCGGTGCTCCGGCCGATGGCCGTCCCGGCTGGACCCCGCCGGATGTGAGCGAATCGACGGGGCGGCTGGCGACGGTCGTCTCGCGCCGCCCCGACGCGCCGCGCTGGGCGCTGGTCGATGGCAGCAACAACGTCCTCGTCTTCGTCAATCCGCAGCCGGGGGTGAATCTGGCACCGCTGGTGGGGCAGCAGATCTCGGTCCGCGGCGCTCGCGGCTACATGCCGGAGTACAAGCGCCCCTACCTGGTCGCAACCGAGGCCCGCCCGCGGGTCGCTCAGACGCCGCCTCCCCCCCGCGCCGATCTGACACGCTGACAAGCATCCGATGCCCGTCGGCCACGGCCGGGAAGCCCCCCGGTATCCCGGCCGTGGCGACGACGAGTGCGGAAGAGCCGTTGGCCGGCTTCAGCGGATCCGCTCCGTCTGGAGTTGACGGGCCGGAATCCAGCGTGAGGCGAGCTTCGCCGGAAGCTTCTCGGCGGCGATCGGGTCGACGGTGATGCCGCCGGCTCCCGCGTTGCGGGCCAGGGCCGCGAACGTCTGCCGGTCGGCAGAGTCGATCTTCGTCAGCCGGCCGGACAACCGCGCCACGCCTTCGGGATTCTCCGCGGCGGCCGCAGAGAGCGATGCCATGAACTGGCAAATCTCGTGGAGGTTTGAGGCGCTCGAGCGGACGATCAGCGGCTGGAGCGTGCGGGTGACGATCTCGAGCCCCACGCCATCGGCATCGAGAAAGGCATCGACCTGCATCGCGTGCCGGGCGGTGCCGTCGGCGGCGGCGCCGGTGGGACGGTAGCGCACCAGGAGGAGGCATGAACCCGACAACGGCTGCGGCGAGAGTGACCCGGTGTAGCCCCCCTGACCGAGGAGTACCATCGTCCCCCCTTCGGCCGTGCGCTCATGGCGGAGGAGGCGGAGTGTCCCCTCCGTACCCCAGCCATCGCTCATCTGCCACTGGCCCGGTGCCGTGGGATCGAGGGCGACCTTGCTGATCCCGAGCACCCGCCAGATGTCGACGACGATCTCCGGATGGGCCAGGGAAAAGTCGAGGAGGGCCCGATCGCAGGTGAACGACTCGACGGGGAGCCGGCGGTAGAGCGTCGGGTTGCGGAGGATCTTCTCCGCCGCCCGCCGGTCAGCCTCCGCCATCCCGTCCAGAGGCATCGCCTTGCTGGCCGACTTCCGGGCATCGCGCCCTGACGAGCCGCCGTCGCCAAACATGGTGGACAGCGACGAGCCGCCGGCCACCGGTTCAACCGCCAAGACGGTCACGACCGTCCCACAGGCTGAGAGCAGCCCAATGGCCGCGGACAGACCCCACATTCGCGCACGCATGAAACATTTCCCCCCGGAAACTTCCTGCCGGTGACCCGCCCCGGCCACCCTGCAGGGAGAGTTTTCGGCCTGGGAAGCCGGTGCGGGCCAGTCATTTCCCTTTCAATCGGGAGAGTCGACTCAGGCCTCCTGGATTGCCAGATTTCGCGCGAATCGGGGGTTGGCCCTGCTGTGCAGAGTCCCTACCATCGCCCGCCCCCGGAGCCACCGGACGGTCCCGGGGACGTTGCCACGGAAGGTAAATCACCGCATGCGCCCGGACGATCCCACCGATCGCACTTCGGCTCCTGCCCCAGCCCCCCGGCCGACCGGGCCGGGCCACGCCCACCCAGGCCCGATCGGGCGGGCGCTGTTAGCCTGGACCCATCTCTGCCTCCGGGCCGGATGGACCATCGTCGCGGTGGCCGTCTTCACCGCGGTGTTGTCGGGGGTCTGGTCGGCGCGTTGCCTGGGGTACAAGGTCAACCGCACCGATCTCCTCGATCCGCGCAGCGACTACAACAAGCTGTGGGTCGATTACGTCGCCGAGTTCGGCGAGGACGACGATGCAGTTGTCGTCGTCGAGGGGCCGACGCGGGCGGAGACGATCCGCGTCCTCGAGGAAGTGTCGGAGGAGGTGGCCCACGACAAGCGGCTCTTCAGCTCCGTCTTCCACGCCGTCGATCTCTCCCGCATCCGCGCCAAGGGGCTCCATTACCTCTCCCCCGACGAGCTCGAGCAGATCGATCACTTCCTCGAGGAATCGCACCCGATCCTCGACGGCGGCTGGGCGAGTCTCAAGGTTGGCTCGATGGTCGGCGGGCTCGCCAGTCAGATGGTGCTCGGCTCGCCGCGCAACGCCCCGGCTCCACGTGAACTGCCCGTGGCGACGCTCGAGCGCTACGCCGAGAGCCTCGTGGCGGGGCTCGAGCCGGCAGCCCGGATGGCTGCCACCGGCCCGGAGGATTTCGTCTCCCCATGGCCGGGGATGCCCGCTTCGCTCTCCACCCTCCGCGATCTCTCCAGCGACCAGCTCCTCGCCAAGGATGGGCGGATGGGCTTCGTCCTCCTCCGGCTCGCCAAATCCAATGGCGGCTTTGCCGGCGCGTCGGAGGCGACCGATGAGCTGCGGCGGCTGATCCGCGGCGTGGCGGCCCGCCATCCGACCGTGACGATCGGCCTCACCGGGCTGCCGGTGATGGAGGATGACGAGATGCGGGCGAGCGCCCAATCGATGGTTTGGGCGAGCGGGCTCTCGATGGCAGCGGTGGTGATCGTGATCATCGCCGGCTTCGGTGGCGTGCGGCACGCCTTGATGGCCAACGGCGTGCTCGTCATTGGCATGGCGTGGGCCTTCGCCTGGGCGACCGCGACCGTCGGCCACCTCAACATCTTGAGCGTCACCTTCACCGTGACGATGATCGGCGTCGGCATCGATTACGGCACCTACTACGTGGGGCGCTACCTCGAGGCCCGCCGCCGCGGGCTCGAGTGCGCCGAGGCGCTCCTCGAAACGAGCGCCGCGGTCGGCCCGGGGATCCTCACCGGCGCGATCACGACGGCGGTGGCGTTCTTCTGTGCCGCCCTGACGAGCTTCGTCGGCGTTGCCGAATTGGGGCTCATCGCCGGTGGCGGCATCATGCTCTGTGCGGCGGCCGAGCTCCTCGTCCTCCCCGCGGTGATCGCGCTGGTCGATCGCGGTCCGCTCGGCCGTCACATCCCCGAACCGGTGCCGGTGCACACCTGGCTCGAGCCGGTGGTGCGCCATCCCCGCTTCGTCTCCCTGGCGGGGCTGGCGGCGACGCTGGCGATCGTGTCGGGGCTCCACGATCTCCGCTACGACCACAACCTCCTCAACATGCAGCCGGAGGGGCTGGAGAGCGTGGAGGTGGAGAAGAAGCTCCTCGCCGAGTGCGACCAGAGCGTGTGGTATGCCCTCTCGATGGCCGACACGCGCGAAGAGCTCCTCGAACGGAAGAAACAGATCCTCCTCCTGCCGACGGTCGAGCGGGTCGACGAGATCGCGTCGCTGGTGCCGACGGACGAGGAACGGAAGCGCCCCGTCATCGAGCGGATCCGGGCCCGTCTGGCGACCCTCCCGGAGCGGCCGCCGGAGATCCCCGTCGACCGGCTCGATGCTCTCGGAGAGACGCTCGCCTGGGCGCAGGCGGAGGCCTCCAAGCGGCCGGGGGCGCTGCGGACGGCCTGGCATCTCGAGCGCGTTCGTGATTCGCTTCGGCAGATGGGCCCGGCCGACTGCTACCAGGCCCTCGCCACCTTCCAGCAGCGTTCCGCCGGTGATCTCGTCGGCCGCCTCCATGCCCTGGCGGCGGTCTCCGATCCCGATCCGCCGGCGCTCGAGGATCTCCCCGCGAGTCTTGTCGAGCGGTTTGTCGGATCGAGCGGCAAGTACCTCCTCAAGATCTACGGCCGCGGCGACATCTGGAACTTCGAATCACTCAAGCGCTTCGTGACGGATGTCCGCAGCGTCGATCCCCGCGCCACCGGCAACCCGCTCCAGGCGTACGAGGCGTCGCTGGAGATGAAGCGGAGCTACGAACAGGCGGCGATCTCGGCGCTCCTGGTGATCTTCGTGGTGTTGTGGTTCGACTTCCGCTCGATCCGCCATGCCCTTCTCGCCGCGCTCCCGCTGGCGATGGGGATGGGGCAGACGTTCGGCCTCATGGGCCTGCTGGGGATCGACCTCAATCCCGCCAACCTCATCGGCATTCCGCTCGTGCTCGGGATCGCCGTCGACTACGGCGTTCACATCGTCCACGACTCTCTGGAGCGCCCCGGCCCCTACCGGATCAGCCCTTCGACGGCCAACTCCGTGCTCGTCGATGCGCTGACGACGATCCTCGGATTCGGCGCGCTGATGGTGGCGAGCCACCGCGGCCTCGAGAGCCTCGGTCGCCTCCTCACGCTCGGTGTCACCACCTGCACGGTGACGTCGCTCGTCTTCCTCCCCGCCGTGCTCCGGTTGCTCCATCGCGAGCCGGCGACGGAAGCTGACGAAACCGACGACGGGGCAGGGGGGGAAAGAGGCGTCGACGAGGTCATCGCGGTCGACTTCGGGGCACGGGTCGACCGCTCCGGGGAACGGGCTGCGGCCTGATCTTCGCCCGTGGGAACCGATCTTGTGGCGGCGCGATTCAGCCTGCTATCCCCCTCTCCCCGCACC
>JBAWVV010000162.1:0-9038 GCA_037147115.1 Planctomycetia bacterium
CCGAAACCGGCGTCGTACTTCGTGGCACGCCACTCGCAGGCCCGGCGCACATCGAGGCGTTCGGTGTCGCGGTCTTTCTCTTCGAACATCGCCACCTTGTCGGAGCCTTCGCCCCACACGAACTTCTTCTCGGCCTCCTTGCGCTCAGCATTGGCATCGAGGAAGTCGCGTGCTTCTTTTTCGAAGACGTCGAGCGAGATGTCGGCCATGGAAGGCTCCTTGGGTATGCCGTGATGCGACGGGTCATGCGAACCGTAGTGGCGACCCGGTTGGTGGGGCTACCTGTGCGATATGGTCGCGGTATGGGTCAGATGGTCAGTGTCGTGCAGAAGCCGAGTTCGCGCCCCGGTGTGGTGCGTTTCGAGGCGAATCGTTCGCTCACCGGGCAGGGGCATGAAGCGTTCAGCTCGGCCAGCGAAGCCGTTGGGCCGCGTCCGGCAGCGGTGCTGCAGCGAACGGGTGCAGCGGTGGGGCTTCGGTGGAGCTCACAGGGGGTGGGCTGGCCGGCCGGCGAAGCGGATTGCCCAGACCGGCCGGGAGCGAAGAAGGGGCAAGTGGCCGGCTGTTTGCGGTCGGAGCGGCGATGTCGCCGAGGTCTTCGGGGAGCCGGGGCTCATCCACGGCGGTGACGCCAACGTCAGGCACAGATTCCGGGCTCTGGAAGCGCGACGTGTCGTCCGTCAATGCCTGTGGCTCGAGGTCGACGGCAGGATTGGGCTCGGCGGCGTAAAGTCCTGGATCGTCCGCTAAGGGGCTCTCCTGTGGGAGGGCGGCGGCCGGGCCGGCGAAGTCCTGATCTGGCGGTGCAGCCTCGGTCGGGTCGCTCCCCGACACCGCGATGACCAGGCCCGGTGCTCGGGAGCCGGTCTCCTCGTCGCCACCGTTTTCCATGGCTGGGATGGAGGTGGCGCTGAGCTCCGGCTCCACCGGTGGCAACGCCTGGCCGAACCGGCCGGGGCTGGGATAGCGCTGTGTGCCCGGCGACGCGTCGCCTTCGCCGGAGGGCGTACCGAACGACGTCTGCTCAATTGGGAACCGGTCGAACCGACGCTCCGGAGCCCCGTCCGCCAGCGGTGCGGCAGCGGCGATCGGCGACGGGGCAGGATCCGGCTCGGCGGCGAGGTCGGAGCGCTCGATCTTGGCGGGGGCATCCGCACCGCGCAGCATGCCGCGCACGGCGAGACTCGCCCACACGACCCCGAACCCGGCGCAAGCACAGCCTGCCGCCGTGAGCGCAAAGCGAAGCTTCGAGGTCTGCGGCGACACGACGAAATCCTGTCGCGAGGGTCGATCGGACATCGGTGGAGCCTCTGCGGAGACGCCGTCGCGACACCGGTCACGCCGGGCGCACCAAAAGGGCGCGCCAGGGAAGTACCACAATCAGGGCGTCCTGGAGAAGGTCAACCCGCGGCGGGGAGGGCGAGAACGCGGTGGAGATGGAAGTGGAACTTGCCCAGCTTGCCACCGTAGTTGCCCGCCGACACGGCCAGCAGCTCCGGGCCGACGGCCGCTTCGATGCCGGCCGCCATGGCAGCGGCCACCGTCGTTTCATCGGTGCCGTCGATGACGATCTCGACGGCCGCTGCCACGCCGGGGTGCAGCTCGCTGGCCACCCGGCCGATGAGCGCGGGGGAGAAGGCCTCGTTTGTCGAGCCCCGCAGTCCCTCGTAGCGCGATCCGACCTTGCTCCCCGATCGCACCGCGCCCCCGGGGAAAGGCGCGATCACGCCGGGGCAGCGGTCGATCGCGGCAACGGCCCGCCGCACGGCCGCGAGGGTGCCGTCGAGCGTCGCGCCCTGGAGGATGAAGTTGCCCCCGCCGACCCCCTTCTCGATCCCGCAGGTCTCCTCGACGAGGAACTCGCCATCCATCACCGGCACACGCCAGTACCGCCGGCCGTCGATGACCTTCGTCTTCTCGAAGCCGTCGCCGAAGTAGCGCACGTGGCCGCCAAGAGGGGCCCGGTCTGCCGCGGACGGCAAGCCGTCGAAGACGGCGGCCGAAGGGCAGGTGAGAAGGCACTGAGCGGTGCGGTTGGCGATCGCCTTGGCGACCCCTTCGGTTGAAAACGAGAAAGCGAGAATCGCCACCCCCGGTCGGCCGTCGGGAGTGTCGGCCGGTGGGAGCCATTCCTCGACCCCGATCTCGGCGTCGCAGCCAAGGACACTCGTGCCATAGCCGCAGGCGGCGCGGACGGCGGCGTCGCGCCAGTGGTCGTCGTGGGCCGTGACGATGATCCGGGTGTAGCGCAGCCGGAACGCCTCAGCGAAGGTGTCAACGATCTCGGTAGGACCGATCCGCACGGCTATCACGTCGGGGGGGTAGTTCCGCGGCGGATTCAGGTTTCCCCGCCGGTCCGGTTTGCCATATCCTAGTCCAGGAGAGGTCCGGTGTGCCGGATCGAATTGAGCCTTTGCCACGTCCCCAGCGAAAGGATCCACGATGGCCCTTGTCCGCCATGCCTCCGCCGCTCCGCAGGCCGCGCGCCGTGTCGGCTGCCGGCTGTGCCTAGCGCTCCTCGCCTCCCTGCCAATGGTGGGAGTCGCCCGCGGCGCTGACGCGCTCGAGGGGGGCGTGTCGATGATCCCCAAGGATGCGGCATTCGTTTCGGCGACGCTCCGGCTGCAGGAGCAGATCGATCTCGTTCTCAGCAGCAATGCCGTCGCGGCCATCCGCAAACTCCCGGGCGTGGTCCAGGCCCTCGAGCAGTACGAAGAACAGAAACTCCAGCCGGGCAGCCCGCTGTCGATGCTCGACACCTATCTCCAGCTCCCCGAGAACCAGCAGGCGGTGGAGCTCCTCCGCGACATGGTCTCGACCGACACCTTTCTCTACGGCGAGCCCTCCTGCATCACGTTCCTGGAGTTGATCCAAAAGGTCCAGCAGGCGCAAAACGCAGCCACCATCCTCCAGATGTCGCGCGGTGGCGCGCCCGGAGGGATCGAGGTCAACAGGCGGTTTGAGCTCGACCGGATCGAGATGGACGACGACGATGACGATGACGATGACGATGACGATGACGATGACGATGACGACGACGACGACGACGACGACGACGACGACGACAAAGGTTCGTCGCTCAACCGGGGTCTGAAGATCGTGCCAGTTCGGCGGCAGGTGGCCGAGATCGAGGAACTCGAGCTCAACACTGCCGGCAGCAGCGAGCAGTTGACGGCTCGGATAATCCTCCAGGCACTCGCCGACAACGCCGAAAAGATCGTCGTTCCCGATCTCGTGTGGGGCTTCAAGACCGGCAAGCCGGAGGTGGCGACGTCGCAGATCAAGCGGATCGAGGTCCTGCTGAAGCTCCTCACGCAGACCAATCCCGCCTTCGGCAACGCGCTCGAGCGACGCTCGATCGCCGGTGGCGAGGTGGTGACGCTGACGATCGACGGCGGCCTCATCCCTTGGGGGCAGATGCTGCGGGATCAGGCCGACATTGAGGACGGCGATCTCGACAAGGTCCGTCGCAAGCTCGGTGAGCTCGATCTCGTCATCGCCATCGGTCTGATCGGCGACCGGGTGATCCTCTCGATTGGCGATTCCGCCGACCATTTAGAGAAGCTCGTCGTCGCCGACGGAAAAGGGCTGGCGTCGACGACGCCTTTCGAGCCACTGCTCGAGCACCGCAACGAGCGGATCACCGGGATCTCCTATGTCAGTGAAGCCCTTGCCAGGGCCGCGGCCCCGTCCGCGGCCGACCTCGAGCAGCTCGCCGCCCTCGCCGACACGGTGGCCGACTCGGCCGGCCTCCCCGACGGGGCCGCCAGGGAGGCCCGCGAGATGCTCGGGAAGATGGCCGCCGGCTACAAGCGGCGTCTGCCGATTCCCGGCCCGACGCTCGGCTACTCGTTCCTCACCGACAAGGGCTATGAGGGATACGCCTGGGACTGGACCCGCAACGGTGTCCTCGACAGCTCGAAGCCTCTCGATCTCCTCGGTCACACCGGTGGATCGCCGTTGCTCTCGATCGTGACGCGGGCGAAGACGCCCCCCGATCAGTTCGATGACTTCATCGACTGGGGGCGGATGGCCCTGGCGTTCTTCCGCAAGAACATCCTCATCAAGGCCGACGAGGACGACCGGGAGCGCTTCGAACAGGCCGGCCGGCAGTTCGAACCGCTCGCGGATCGGCTCGTGACGACACTGCAGACGAAGATTTTCCCGGCGCTCGCCGACGGCCAGTCGGCCTTCGTGCTCGACGGCAAGGAGAAGGCGGCGCGGCTGCAGCGCCTCATGCCCACCTCCGCTGAGCCGTTGCCGATCGTCGCGCCCGCGATCGCCGTCAAGCTCGACGATCCCAAGCTCTTCCGCGAGGGGCTCTCCGACCTCTTCGCCCTCGCCGATGATCTGGTCGAGGAGATCCGCGCCCTCAATCCCGACTCGTTGCCCGATGGCTACCGGATTCCCGAGCCGTCGAAGTCGAAGGTCGACGGCGGTGCGCTCTGGACGTTCGCGCTGCCCAACGCAGGGCTCGATGACCAGATCGAGCCGACGATCGGCATCGGCGAGGATGTGGCGGTCTTCAGCCTCCTGCCGACGCAGGCCTCGCGGATGCTCCTCCGGAAGCCGCAGGAGACCGGTGCCGCGCAGTCTCGCTTCGGGGAACCGCTGGGCGTTGCGGCCGCGGTTGATGGTCCGGGGCTGATCGACCTTGTCGAGCCGTGGATCGAGTATGCCGTTCGCGTCGGCGTGCTCCAGCAGCGGAACGGATTCATAGACAACGACTCGACGATCGGGCCGGAAGGGGACGACGACCGGATGCGGGACATCCTCCGCCACACGAGCGTTGTGTTGGAGGCGCTGCGCTGCATCCGCGTCACCGTCGCCGAGGCCACGACCCGCTCCGATGCCACGGTCGTCCACTGGCAGAACGTCATCCGCGACCTCCCCGCGGAGCGGTAAACGGCCGGAGTCGGTCCGATTCTTTTCGCCGTACGGCACATTCTCCATCGGCACGATCGCCCCAGCGGCGATCGTGCCGATGTTTTTTCAAGTCCATGACAACAAAGGACTTGTGGTCGCATTCTCGGAGTCTGCCCGGGGGGCCTCTGGGCGCCGGTCGTCCGTCCTCAGGGGGGGCGGGCGCTCGACAACGCCGGAAACGGGTGTCACAATCCCTGATGATCTGGGGGGTTTTGATGTAACCAGGAGTCAGCGGCCATGAAGTGCACTGGAAACGATCTCGCCCGGCGTGGGTTCCTTTCGGTCGGGGTGCTCGGGGGGCTCGGGCTCTCTCTCGGTGATTTCTTCCGCATGCGGGACGCGCGCGGTGACATCAAGAACTACGCCAGCCACGAGGGGACGGCGAAGTCGGTGATCTGCATCTTTCTCCCCGGTGGCATGGCCCACCAGGAGACCTTCGACCCCAAGCCGTTCGCCCCGGTCGAGTACCGCGGGCCGCTGGGAAGCATCGAGACGAATGTATCCGGTATTCGGATGGGTGAGCTCCTCCCCCACACCGCCAAGGTGGCCGACAAACTCGCCATCTGCCGCTCGATGACCCATGGTGAGGCGGCCCACGAGCGCGGCACCCACAACATGTTCACGGGCTATCGGCCGAGCCCGGCGCTGCAGTATCCGAGCATGGGATCGGTCGTGGCCCACGAGTACGGCCCGCGCAACAATCTCCCCCCGTATGTCTGCATTCCCAATCAGCCCAACGAGTTTGCCGGCACCGGTTATTTGAGCTCGTCCTATGCTGGTTTCAGCCTCGGGAGTGATCCGGCCGACGGTAATTTCCAGGTCAAGGACTTGAGCCTGCCGAGCGGGGTCGATGTGCCCCGGTTCGACAAGCGGCGGCGGATGCTTGATGTCGTCAACGACCACTTCCAAACGAAGGAAAAGAGCGACTCGCTCGACGCGCTCGACACCTTCTACGATCGGGCCTACAGCCTGATCAGCTCCGACAAGGCCCGCGAGGCCTTCGACATGACGAAGGAGTCGGACGCGATCAAGGACGAATACGGCCGCAACCAGGCCGGCATGCGGATGCTCCTCTCCCGCCGGCTGGTCGAGTCGGGCGTGCGGTTTGTCACCATGACCTACGGTGGCTGGGACATGCACGACAACATCGCCGGCTCGATGAAGGGGCAACTGCCCGCCTTTGATCAGGGCTTCGCGTCGCTGATCCGCGATCTCGACCGAACCGGCCTCCTCGCCACGACGCTCGTCTGTGTCTGCTCCGAGTTCGGGCGGACGCCGAAGATCAACGCCACCGCCGGCCGCGACCACTGGCCGAAGGTGTTCAGCGTTGTCATGGCCGGTGGCGGGCTCAAGCAGGGGATCGTCTACGGCTCGAGCAACGCCACGGCGAGTGAACCGGAAGACGATCCGCTCACCGTCGAGGATTGGGCCACCACGATTTATGACCGGCTGGGCATCGTCGCCGACAAGGAGCTGATGGCTCCAGGTGATCGCCCGATCGAGATTGTCGATGGCGGGAAGGTCCGCCAGGGGCTGATTGCCTGACGTCGACACTCGAGCCATGCACCGGCTGACGCCCGGACGCTCCGGGCGTTGATGCCGGGGGCCGGCCGGGCCGAAGACTCCGAGACGACGCGCCTCGATTCCAGCGGCCATTGGCCGCCCGCACCCCAGGAGCAGCGGCGGACCCCGATCCGCCCGGAAAACGATGCCTCATGCCTGTCGGTCCCGGTCGAAAGTCAGGGGACTGGTCGTGGCGATTCTGGCGGCGGTCGGTGCCTCGACGGCAACGGATGTGGCCTTCGCCTCCTATCCGCAATTGAACATCATCCTGCCGCGCGGGGTGCAGCGCGGCGGCGAGCGCGAATTGACGCTCCAGGGAGCGCGGCTGAAGGA
This sequence comes from Planctomycetia bacterium, assembly GCA_037147115.1. Lineage (GTDB taxonomy): Bacteria > Planctomycetota > Planctomycetia > Pirellulales > UBA1268 > QWOP01. The sequence continues at coordinate 6,823 of JBAWVV010000162.1, forward strand.
CGCGGAGGAGATCCTTTTCCACGCCCCGGTCGGGCTCACGGTGGCCACGCCGCTGGCGGTCCGCGCAATCACGCCGGTTGATGACAACACCATCAAGGCCACGGTCTTCGTCCCGGACGACTATCCGCTCGGGGAGCAGCTTCTCCAGATCCGCTGCAAGTCGGGGATTTCCGACTTCCGCCCGATTCGTATCGGCGCCCTGCCGATCGCCGACGAGAAGGAGCCCAACGGCTCGCTTCAGGAAGCGCAAGCCCTCGATCTCAACGTCACCGTCCACGGCGTGGTGGAGAACGAGGATGTCGATCTCTACGCGGTGAAGCTTGCCAAGGGGCAACGGCTCGGCGTCGACGTCGAGGCCCTCCGCCTGGGGAGCTACCTCTTCGATCCCGCGGTGTCGATCCTCGACTCGAAGCGGTTTGAGGTGGCGGCGGCGGACGATTCTCCCGTCGCCCAGCAGGACGGCGTGTTGAGCTACGTCGCCCCCGAGGAGGGGACCTACTACGTCCAGATCCGCGAGACGAGCTACGCCGGCGACGGCAACTGCCGCTACCGCCTCCACATTGGCACGTTCCCCCGTCCCACGGCCGTCTACCCGGCGGGGGGCAAGGCGGGGGAGACGGTGTCGGTAACATTCCTCGGCGATGCCGCCGGGCCGATCATCCAGGAAGTGGTCGTGCCGCCGACGGGAACCGTTCTCCCCCTGTTTGCCAAGGACGCCAACGGCATCTGCCCCTCCTCGATTCCGTTCCGGATCACCCCCTTCGGCAACCTCCTCGAGGTCGAGCCGAACAACGCCCCGGCCGAGGCAACCACCGGCGAGTCGACGCTCGCCTTCAATGGAATCGTCGGCACCGATGGGGATGTCGATTGCTTCCGGTTCGCCGCCACCAAGGGGCAGGTGTTCGAGGTCGAATGCTTCGCGCGGCGGATCCGCAGCGGGCTCGACCCGGTGCTCAACATCCTCCGCGCCGATGGAGCTGCGATTGCGGGGAATGATGATTCCCGCGGGCCCGACTCCTACCTGCGGTTCGAGGTGCCGGAGGACGGGCAGTACGTCATCCGTGTCACGGATCACCTCGGCCGCGGGCGCCCCGATTTCGTCTACCGCGTCGAACTCCAGCCGGTGACGCCGTCGCTGACGCTCTCGATTCCGCGCGTCGATCGGTATTCGCAGACCCGTCAGCAGATCATGGTGCCACGGGGCAACCGCTATGCGGTCCTCGTCAACGCCGGCCGAACGAACTTCGGTGGCGACCTGATCCTCGAGCCCGGAACGCTTCCCGCCGGGTTAACGGCCGTCTACCGCGAGATGCCGGGGGCGGTGTCGCAGATGCCGGTCGTCTTCGAAGCCACCGCCGACGCGCCCCTCGCCGGGGGGCTGGTGTCGCTCGAGGCCCGTCCCAAGGATGAGAACGTCAAGGTGCGCGGAGCCTTCGAGAACTTCGCCGACTTCGTTCTGGGGCAACCCAACAACGCCGTCTACTACGGGGCGAAGGTCGACAAGCTCGCGATGGCGGTTGTTGAGCCGCTGCCGTTCCACCTCGAGATCGTGCCGCCGAAGGCGCCTCTGGCCCGCAATGGAACGATGAATCTGAAGGTCGTCGTGAAGCGCGGCGAGGGTTTTGCGCAGCCGGTCACGGTCGAGTTTCCGTTTCGCTCGCCCGGCATCGGGGCCGGGCCGAACATCACGATCCCGGCCGATCAGACCGAGGGGCTCTACACGCTCAATGCCGACGGCAACGCGGCCCTCGGCGTCTGGCCGGTCTATTGCATCGCCCAGGCGGATGCCGGCGGGCCGGCCTGGGCGGCCTCGCAATTGGCGACGATCGAGGTCGTCGAGCCCTACACGGTGGCCACGCTCGCCCGCGCCTCGTGCGAGCAGGGGCAAGCAGCCCAGGTCGTCTGCACCTTCGAGCACAAGGTGCCTTTCGAGGGAGAGGCGACGGCTCGACTCCAGGGGCTGCCGCCGGAGACTTCGGCGGAGGAGCTCAAGTTCACGAAAGAGACCACGGAGCTGGTCTTCCAGGTGAAGACATCAGACAAGACACCGGTCGGCAATCACAAAACACCGTTTGTCGACATCGTGGTGACCGTGGCCGGGGAACCAGTCGCGATCCGCGGAGGGGGGGCAGAGATCCAGGTTGCCGCCCCGAGCGCGCCGCCGCCGCCGCCACCACCGGAGCCGGTTCCGGCCGCGGACGCAGCCACCCCCGCTC
>JBAWVV010000163.1:0-9030 GCA_037147115.1 Planctomycetia bacterium
TCGACCTGCCTGCTCGAACCCTCACGGCGGGCCGTTGACCAACCAGCCAATGCCGAGGCCGACGTAGCGCACGACGGCCACCGAAACGCCCCCCATCGCCAGCCACTCGACCGTCCGCTCCACCGACCAGCGCCCCGGATCGATCCCCGCCAGCGCGATCGCGAGCAGCCAAACGACGGCCACCGCCGCCATCGCGGCGAGGATCACCCCCGCCCAATTCACCCGCCACGCCGCGGGGAGATCGCCATCCATCACCAGCGCCAGGCTCGTCGTCATCCCGCAGGCCGGGCAGGGAAGGTGAAACATCGTCTGGAATTGGCAGGAGGGAAGCCCGAGTTGCCGGTGCGTGCCCGCAGCCCGCGGCCGGCCGTCGGCTTCGTAGGGGGAAAGCCACGCTGCCACGACAAACGCGCCCAGCCCAAGCGCCGCCACGACCGCAGCGGATCGGCGCGGGGAGCGGTGGCAGGGAAGCGGCGGGAGTTGTGCAGGGAGGTCGGGCACGCGTCTCACCGATCGACCACGATGCAGCCGGCGATCATGTCGTGGAGGGTCTGCCGCTTCTCCGTGAACAGCGGCATCAGGAGGCCGATACCGAGGCTGCAGGCGGTAAGGATATGGGCGAAATACCGGCCGAAAGCCCGGCCGACGGTGAGCCGGCGACCATACTGGTCGGTGACCTTGATGCCGACGATCTGCTTTCCCCAGGTCCCCTGCTTCTCCGAAGTCTCAAGGCCGACGTAGTAGCAGACGCCGATCAGAAGTCCGAGCAGATTCCCGATCGGTTGGGCGACGGCTGCACCGGCCTCCGGTCCGAGAGCGGCGACGAGGACGAACCCGAGTGGGACCCCCACGATCAAGCCAAAGACCGTGATGAAGATCACGTCGAGGATATAAGCCCCGACGCGGGGGAGATAATCGGCGTACACCAGCCGGTCAGGGGCCGTGCCGTCGGCCGCCGCCGTGCCATCGGCCGTCGGTGACTGGTAGGGATTCCACGCTGCCGGCCCGCCATCGGCCACGGAGGCCCGCGCTGCCGGCAACAGTCCCTGGACCGTCGCGCAGTCGACCCAGTCGGCCATCCCCTCCTTCCACACCAGGTCGCCGGCGGAAAGGTCGCCGCGCTCAACCATCGCCTGGAGTTGATCGCTCGAGTAAGGCCCCGACGTCTGCCCGCCGCGTCCCACGTGCCACTGCGCTGCCATCGTTTTCCTCCCGGAGTCGGTTGCCTGGATTTGGGACGCGACCGCCTATCCCCCTAGAGGAGGAGAATCTCTACACGGGCCCCGCCTGTCAAGCGGTGCGGGGAGGGGCCCGGCAAGGCTACAGCCGGTTGCGCGCCTTGATCGCCAGGTATTCGTTGACCAGCGACGCGGTCAGCTGTTCTGGGAGGCAGTCGAGGGTCAGCACGCCGGCGCGCTCGAGGTCGGCAAGATTGCGCTGCCGCCAGACGAGGATGTCGGCGGCGGCGGCGGCGACATGGAAGCCGACCGTGCCGCGCTCCTCTCCGAGCTTGCCGGTGGGCCCCTCTTGCCCAGCCACGAGCCGATCGGTGAGGGCCCGATCGCGGAGACAGACGACCAGCGGCAGATGCCGGCCGACCGTCGGCAGGACATGGCGACGGATCCGTTCGGTGTTGCGATCGTCGATGACGTTGGTGAGGAGGACGAGCAGGGTCCGCTTCCGGCAATGATGGCCGAGATGGATCAGCGCCTCGTCGAACCGGCTCTCGACGAGTTCCGGCTGAACATCATGCGTGGCGGCGATCATCCGGCGCAGTTGCCCCTGGCCTCCGCGCGGCGGCATCCAGCGGAGGATCCGATCAGAGAAACAGAGGATCCCCACCTCGTCGCGGTGCTCTATCGCCACGTAGGCGAGCGTCAGCGCGGCATCGAGCGCCGCGTCGAACATCGTCAGGCCGTCGTTTTGGTTCACCATCATCCGCCCACAGTCGAGGGCAAACACCACCCGCTGGCTCTGGTTCATCTGGAAGTCGCGGACGGTGAGCTTCATCCGCCGGGAGGTCGCCCGCCAGTCGATCGCCTTGAAAGAGTCGCCGGCGGCGTAGTCGCGGAGCCGCTCGAACTCGTTCTCCGTTCCCACCCGCCGCGTGCGGCGCACGCCGAGGAGCGACATCTTGTTTTGGCGGGCGTAGAGGGCGTAGCGGCTAATCTGCCGGAGCGCGGGGTAGACCTCGATCCGATCGGCGACCGGCAGGCGGTGCGTCACCGACCACAGCCCGAGCCGGCTCCCCCCGCGGAGATCGATCCACTCGAGCAAGAAGCTCCCCCGCTCGTGTGGGAAGACGACGTGACTGGTGCGCCCCAGGGAGCGCCCCGTCATTCGCAGGCGCGACGGCGGCTCGAGCGACTCGATCACCCCGCCAACATCGTCCCGGACGTCGATCTCGTGGGCGCGACGCGAACGGTTCTCGATCACGAGCCCGATCCGGTGGCGCTCCCCGCGCGTGGCGATCGGCTCGAACTCCCTCCGCGCCTCGAACCCGGATCGGCGCGGGAGGGTCGTCGCATCGCCGATCGCGACCACGGCGAGGAGGAGATCGAGGACGACCACGACGGGCCACACCTCCGGCACCGCAAACAGCAGCAGCGACGCCGCGAGCGGGAGGATGGCGAGCTGGCAGAGCTTCGTCGTGGGGGCGATCACAGCCGCGGCACCTCGATCGTCCGCATCAGGGCCTCGAGCGACCCGTCGACCGAGTTCCCCGCGACTTCCGCTTCCGGGGAGAGGATCACCCGGTGCCGCAGCGCCGCCAGCACCAGCTCGGTGACGTCGTCGGGGACAACGTACGACCGCCCCGCGAACGCCGCCACAACGCGGGCCCCCGTCACCAGCGCGATCCCGGCGCGCGGGCTGGCCCCAAGGGAAAACGCCGGCCACTGCCGCGTCTTCCGCACGATGGCGCTGCTGTAGCGGATGATGGCGTCGTCGACCCGGACCTGCCGACAGAGATCCTGGACCGCGATCACCCGGGCCGGGTCGAGGAGCGGCCGGATCGTCGTCGCCAGTTGCGTCTCGAGCGGGTCGGGGCGGCAGTGAAGACGCAGAATCGCGTCCTCCTCGGCGGCCTGCGGGTAGTTGACGACGATCTTGAAGAGGAAGCGGTCGAGCTGGGCCTCGGGGAGATGGTAGGTGCCCTCCGACTCGATCGGGTTCTGCGTGGCGAGAACGAGGAACGGCGGCTCGATCCGGTGGGTCGTGCCGTCGACGGTGACGCGCCCCTCCTGCATGATCTCGAGGAGCGCCGCGTGGGTCTTCGCCGGCGCTCGGTTGATCTCGTCGGCGAGGAGGATGTGCGTGAACACCGGCCCCGGGCGGAAGCGGAAATCCTGCGTTCGGGCGTCGAACACCGGCTGCCCGGTGATGTCGGAGGGCATCAAGTCAGCGGTGAACTGGATCCGGCCGAATGAGCAGCCGAGCGTCTCGCCGAGGATCCGCACCAGGAGTGTTTTCCCCAGGCCGGGCACGCTCTCGATGAGGACATGCCCGCCGGCGAAGAGGGCCACCAGCGCCTGGCGGACGAGCGCCTCTTGCCCGACATAGAGCTTTGCCGCCTCGGCGAGGAGGCTGTCGATCGTCCGGCTGACCTCGGCGAACCGGGCATCGTCCCCGTGCTCCGCCGCCGACTGCATTTCGTTCTCGCCACCGGCAGACTCTTCGGTCATTGCTTCCTCGCTTCAGGTTGGATGTCGAGCTTCCCCTTCTCCGATCGATCCCCGCCGCCGTGGCCTGGCCCCGGCCGGCCGACCCGTTCCCATTCCGCCAGCAGCGCGGCCGACGTGGCGGTGTCTCCCCCCTTGGCGAGGAGGCGACCGAGCGCGTCGACATGATGGCCGAAGTCGCGCACGGCAGCGGCGGGGCGGACGCGGGCCCGGCCGAAGATCGGCGCCCGCGACCAGCAAAAGAGGAGGAGGCCGAGGAGAAGATGCGCTGCGATCCAGGGGTGCGGCGGCACGGTGACCAGCCGCCACGCCGCTGCCGTCTCCTCGTCGTCTCGGCTCCCGGCGCGCCCCTGGGCCGAGCCGAACAGGGCGACTTCCGCCCCGACTGGTACCAAGTCGACGAGGGCCGCGGCGATCTGCCGATTGCCGCCATCGACCAGCCCCGCATTGAGCAGCGGCATGTCGGAGCCGAGCACGAGGATTGTGTCGCCACTGGTGTCGTCGATCGACTGGACGAGGAGCGCCGCGCCATCGACCGCCCACTCCACCCGATCGTCGGCGCCGGGATCGATACCCCGGCGCCAGGTCCAGTGACCGGGGAGCGTGATCCCCTCTTCGTTGCCGCCAGAGCGGATCGTGACGTTGATCGCCCCGCCATCGCTCCCCTCCGCGCGGACAAGAAGCTCGGCTGCCGAGAATGGCGCGATCAAGGTCGAGGTAGGGAGATCGCGGTACCACGCCTCGAGGGAGTCCTTGGCCCGCTCGAGATTGTCGCCGGCGCGCTGACGCTGGATGTCGGTCAGATCCTCGCGGCCGGCGACGAACCGCCAGTAGTCGACGGCCCAATCGCCATCGCGCCCTACGAGGAGGATCCATTGGGAACCGGGCCGGGCGAGGAAGCGTTCGAGATGCCCCGAGGCGACATCGTCGATCGGGCCTGGGCCGTCGACGAACACGATCGCCGCGTCGCGCTCTGCCAGGGCCGATTCCGACACGCTCGAAGCCGCGCTCACCCCATGCCCCCGATCGCGGAGCAGCCCGACGAACGCCGACACGCCGTTGAGGCTGTCGCCGAGGATGTCACCGTGGGAGGAGGGGGGCTCGCGGGTGCACCCGGCGGCCATGAGGAGGGCTGCGGCGAGGAGCGCCGACACGATCGGGGCACCGGGCCCCCGGGAAGCGCCGGTCTGGCAGAGCTGCGGCGTCATGCGGCGGCCTCCGTGGCGGCAGAGTGGATCCGGTCGCGCTGGCTCCACACCTCGTCGAAGGCCTCCGCCGAGACCGGAAGCCGGCCGAAGCGGGCGCGTTCGGAGAGGCGGGCTGTGTGGCGGAAGAGGTCGGCCAGAAGCGGGGCCCGCGCGGCCACGTCGGCGGCATAGCGGCGGTTGGTCTTCCCCTGAGCCAGTTCGATCACCCCGCCGCGGTGGAGCTCCACCAATTGCCAGGCATGGTAGAGGATCGCCGCCGCGGCATGATCCCCCGCCGCCAACCGGGCTTCGATGAGAGGGAGAAGATTGTCGACGCCGGCCCGGGCCTGCTCGGGCAGGGTTTCGAGGTGCTCATCATTGAACACCGCCTCGGCGGGGCTTTCGATCTCCTCGTTCACCACCGGGTCGAATCCATGACGGAGGACGACCCAGGCGACCGCCGCGACCGCGGCGAGGAGGAGGACGATCATCCCCCCTTTCGCGACCGTTCCGAGCGCCGAGAACTCGGGGAGAGAGAAATCCCACGCCGACTCCCGCGCGGTCGACTCCGACCGCCGCGTCCCCGCTTCCATCGACGTGCCGACGATCGGACGGAAGCTGTCGCTCCCGGCGTCATACCAGGGGAAACGCTGCTTCACGACCGCCTTCTGCGCGGCCCGCGCGGTGGCTTCCCCCACCTCTTCCGCGCCGACCGCCGCCGCCGGGCCTAGCAACAGCGCCACGAGCACGATCACCGCCGCCGCGCCGCGCCAGCGCTCGAGCCCCGCGTAGGTGGCAGGATTGCGGAGCTTCAATTCAATGTCCCAGCCCTCGTCGCGGATCCGCGTGTCGATGTAGGTGACAAACCGAAACACCGTGACAAGCGTCATCACGCCCCACCAGGCCAGCTGCCCGCGCCAGGTGAACAGCGCCCGCCCGAGGGCCCAGTCGGGGCGGTCGGGGTCGAGGACGGCCATCACCGGTCGGCCGGCCCACAGGCTTGCCAACTGATCGATGGCGAAGACGGCCAGCACCCATCCCAGGGGCACGATCACCATCTCGAGGGCGAGGGCAGCCAGGATCCGCCCTCGGCTCCGGGCGAGGATCGCGATGCTGCGTCGCCAGATCCCCCGGATCGGACCCCGCTCGAGGAGGATGACCGGATCGACGAAGGCCAAGGCGACCAGGAAGAATGGGAAGGGGAGGACCAAGAGGATCGCGAGCCCCCGCAGCAGTGTTTGGTAGATCAGGAGCGGGCCCACCGCCCCGGCCATGCCGGCGGCGATCCCGCGCCAATCGGCCGCCCCGAGACGATCGGTAAACATCGCCAGGCCGAGAAACAGCGTCAGCGGCGCCATCGCCCACGGCGTCTGGAGGGCGAGCCAAAAAAACCAACTCGGGAGCAGCCGATCGGCGCCATCCGGCCCGATCAGCACGACATTGATCATCGCCACCGGTAGGGCGCCGACAAAGAGCGCCACAGCGATCCCGAGGCAGCGGCGAACACAAAACATGCAGGCCAGATCGAGGCACTCGAGGATCGAGCGCTGACGGACGGCGATCCGCAGATCATCAGGCGTCATGCCGCGGCGCCCCCTTCCCCGTGCCGAACAAGATCAGCGGCAGGAGGAAATAGAAGACCAGCGCCGCGGCCGTCGCCACGGCCACCCCCGCCTTCGTGGCGTAGGGGAGCGTCGACGGAGAGACGAACCCCTCGATGAAGGCGGCGAGGATGAACAGGACCGTCGCCAGCCCGGCGGTGGCGAGAGCTTCCGGAGCCGTCCGCTGCAGCGATTCAAGGCGCGACCAGCCGCGGGTGTCGAGGAGCGCCCAGCCGAGCCGCAGGCCGGCCGCCGCCGAGAGCACAACGGCGGTCAGTTCGAACGGGCCATGCGCCGTGACGAACTCGACGAAGTTCGCTCGTTGCGGGGAGGTGAGCATGTGGCCGAAGACGGCTCCGAGGTGGATCGCGTTGAAGGCGAGGATCACGAGGCTGCCGACGCCACCGAGGATCCCGCCGGCGAAGGCCCGCAGGCCGATGCCGGCGTTATTGAAAACGTAGAAGCCGGTCATCGTCGAACGCTGCAGGTCGTTGCTATTTTCGCTGACCGGCCGCGAATACATCTCCTCCATCGTCGACAGGGTGGAGGCACCGACGAGGTCGACGGCGTACGAAGGACGGAGGACTGTGGCGGCGCCAGCACCGAGAAACAGCGACCAGAACAGCCCCAGGGCGATCCAGAAACAGGGGTCGGTGACAACGCGGTGGGGCACAACGACAACGAGCGACCGGACCCAGTCGAGGAGGCTAAACGACTCGGTGCGGTAGAGCTGCGAATGGGCGTCGGCGACGAGCTGCTGGAGGTAGTCGGTGGTCTCAGCCGGGTAGCGCTGCGCTGTGGCGAGGGCGAGATCGCTGCAGGCGGAGCGGTAGCGACGGGAGAAATCGAGGATCCGACGCGGATCACGGCGATCGAAGGTCGGCCGGCGCAGCCAGGCGACGTCGGCCTCGAGGTCTTGCCACTCCGGCAGACGGAGCTTCACCATCTCTTCGACGGTCATCGGGCCGGCTCCGAGGTGGCGCGTTCGTAGACCGCACACAGCAGGGCGTCGTCATCCCGGGCCGGCGGCGTTCCCCAGGCCGCCACGAGCCGGGCGGCGGCGATCGCCGCGATCTCTTGCCGGCGCGCCGGGCCGAGAACGCGTCGCCGGCCGACGTAATCGGCGAGGGCCTCGACGAGCGCCAGCGGGGGCACGAATCCGGCCGGCACCATGTCGGCGATGAAGTTGGGGCCGTTGTCGACGACCGGGGGCGCCGCATCGGCCGCCCGGCGGTCGACGACGACGATCGTGCCGGAGGCGAGGTCGCCGAGGCGCTGGAGGCGCGGGGTGACAACCATCGACACGACGCCGGGAAAGAAGGGGGGGGCGAGATCAACGGCGCGAAGGAGATTCCGGAGGATCGACTGCGACACATTGATCGACAGGCCGTCGTGCGAGACGACGCGAATCCCCAGCGCCCGCTTGCCGGGGGTCTGTCCGTTGGCGAGGACCTCGACGGCGGCGTTTCCTCCCCACCACAGAAAGAACAACCCCGCCAGGTAAAAGCCGGCGAGGGACCCCTGCCCGACGAAGCCGACGACGAGCCCCGCCGCCAGCGCGAGCAGACCGAGAAGGAGGAGATCGATGAGAAAGGCAAGCGCGCGCGGTGCCGGCCCCGCGAGCCGGTATTCGAAGGCGATGTTCTCCGGGCTCACCAGGACGAGGGAGGTGTCGAGCGGCGCGGCCATCGGCCGCGACTCACCCGAAGACCGATCACCCGTGCGGGAGTGCAGCATGGATGACTCTGGCGGCATGGATGCCACTCGGTGGAGAAGAACAATCGTCCTGCCGAGACCGGTTCCAAGAAAGCCTAATCCACCTTCGAAGGGGGGACAATGCGCGAGGCGGCCGCTCCCTGCCTGTGAGGAGAAGCCGCGTCTCAAGGTCTCAAGGCGGTGGAGCCCCATAGGACCAGGCCCGCGACGAGCGGGATCGTGAACAGCGCCCCCATCACAACGCCAAAGATCGCCCGCCCCATGCCGTGCTTCTCGGGATGGCGGCGGATGTCGCGGATGGCGAGGATCCCAAACAGGAGCGCCAACGGGGCCGGAAAAAAGATCAGGCTGAAGAGCCCGAGGTATCCGGCGGCGATCGCCAGCCCCGATCGCCCCACCGGCAGCAGCATCCGCACAAGCGGATCCTGGCCGAGATCCCGCGCGGCGACGGGCGTGCCACAGCCCGGACAAGCGCCGACCGACTCTGGGATCGAGCGCCCGCATGCACTACAGAAGATCATCGGCCCTGGCAGGCGGGTGGGGAGTGGCGGCGGCACGCTCGGGTCGCGGCGGCCTGAATCATCGGCAGAATCTGCTCCCATCCTGGCACCCTCTCGTCGGGGAGATCGTCCACCCACCGTCACTGGGAGGATCGGACATCCGCGGGCAGGCGTCAAGGACCGCGGTCCGCGGCAGCAGGCCAGGCAGCGGCGGTCTGCTACAGTTTGCCGGTGTTGTTTTGTGGGCAAACCGTCCGCGGCACCGCAATCGTCGATCGTCACAGCGAGCCACCGCCATGGAACCGAGGTCGACCCACGCTCGCAAGGAATATGAGCAGGGGGCGCT
>JBAWVV010000164.1:0-8960 GCA_037147115.1 Planctomycetia bacterium
CGTCTCCCCCGGTGCGCCGTCCCGATCCGGTCTTCCGCCCCGGCGGCACCTCCAGCTACCGCCCCGCGGAGCAGATCTTCGTCGACGAGCAACCGGTCGCGCCGTCGGCGGTCCGGACGGCGTCCTACGAAACCCTGCTCCCACCCATTCCCGCCGGGCAAGAATGACCGCGCAGGGAGGCTTGAGGCCTGGGGCGTTGAGGCCGACCGTCGACGGCCGTTGGTGATAGATTCGGCGGGCCATGCCCGCTTCCCCCTCCAACTTCGGTTCACCTCGTCGCCGCAGCGCCGGGCTGCGGTCATGCCGGGGGAGGAGGAGCGTCGCCACGGCGCTGATATTGGTGGGGCTGTGGCCCTCCATCGGCTGGGGCGTGGCCGAGGATCGCCCCCCGACAGACACGGCGGCCGGGATCAGCGTCGAGCCTGCGGGGCTGGTCAACGCCCCCGGGGAGGTCGTCGATGCCGACGGCATCCGGCGGCCGGTGGCCGAGTTGAGTGGCATCACCTGGCTCGGCGGGGATTCGTACGCCGCGGTGATGGATGGCAGCGACCGGCTCCTCTTCCTCTCGATCGTCCTCGACACCCACGCCGCCGCGCCGACGGTGACGTTCGAACGCTCAATCGCGCTGGACCGCCTCCGCGACTGGGAGGATCTCGCCGTGTTCACCGGGCCCGATCAACGACGACGGTGGTTTGTCGTCGAAGAAGACACACCGGCAGTGCGCGAGTTTTCCGAGCAGGCCGCCGGGGATCGGCCGGTCGGTGAGAGCCCGCGCTCGCTGCGGGAGGCGGGGGTGGTGTCGCTGGCGGGGCCGTTTCGAACGGCGCGGGCCAATCGGGGGCCGGAAGCGCTCACCGTCGAGCCCGCAGACGCATGGCTCTGGACGGCCAACGAAGAACCCCTCGAGCGCGATGGCCCGGCGGTGGCGGAGGGGATCGCCGGACGGGTGCGCTTGGTCGGCTTGCCGATCGATCCGGCGGCGGCCATCGGCGCCCGCTCCGATCCGCTCGAGCAGCGGCGCGAGTTGGTGTATGAGGTCGATCCACCGCACGATCGCCTGGGGATCCCTGGCGGGCCGCTCTATTCCGGGGTGGTGGCGCTGGTAGCGCTTGGCTCAGGGCGGCTGCTCGTGCTCGAGCGGAGCGCTGCGGCCGGGGTGCCGCCGCTGGAAAACCGGATCTACCTGGTCGACACGTCGACGGCGGTCGGGGCCGGCGACAGCGAAGGGAATCTCGCTGCCGATGGCGTCACACCGGTCGCCAAAACGCTCCTCTGGAAGGGAGCGCTGGGAGTCAACCTCGAGGGTCTCTGTGCCGGCCCCCGCCTCCCTGACGGACGAATGATGCTCGTCGCGGTGGCCGACAACGGCGCCGACGGTGGGCTCGGCCGCCGGCCGAACCCCGTCGCCTGCTTCCTCCTCACCATCCCATGACCATGTTCGATTCGATCACCTTCCGCGCCCGCTCCAGATCGTCTCCCGTCTCGTGCATGTAGAGCCGGATCGCATGGAGCTTGTCGCCGGCAGCCTTGGCAAGGCATTCGCGCGCCGTGTTGCACGGGTCGTGGGTCGAGCAGGTCAGGCCGAGAGCCGACTTGGAGATCACCCAGCAATCACGAGGGCGGCGCGTGAGGCGGACGACCCGTTCACCGGGATAGGCATCCTCGACGACGGCCGCCGCGGCCTGCTCGTCCGCCGCCCAGGAGATGATGATGTGGGCGCCGGTCTCGATCTCATACAGCGGCATGGTGGTCCCTCTCGCTTTCAAACCCACCTTACGGCTCCGCTTCGAGCCCGTCAATTGTTCCCCGGTGCCCCCGGTGACTAGGATATCGGGGGAATTGTCGCCCGAGGTGCCAGCCCGCATGCGCTACGACCGCGATGGTTTACCGATCCCGTCGGAGTTCGAGGGTCCCCGTGACGACCTCGAGGCCTTCGGACCCTGGCCGGGCCGCGGGCGTGCCGAAGCGCCGTTGCCGATCGGCTCGGTGCGAGGGGGCGGCCGCGGCGATCCACTTCTCCGATCCCCGCTGGCTGCAGAACGCTCCGCGCGGCAGGTTCGGGAGGACGAGAGTCCCCTCCGGCGGAAACGGTATTCGCTCCTGTTGCTCGTGGCGGCGGTGCTCGTCCCGGCTGTCGCCATCCCCGAACTGCTGCCGGTGGTGCGCGACGCGGTGGTCGAGTGGTCGCTCCAGGAGGCAGCCGGGCACGAGGCCCGCGGCGACGTCGTCGGGGCCCTCGGGGCGGTTGAGCGGGCGGTGGCTTGGCATGCCGAAGACGCCGAACTCCTCGTCCGCCGCGGCCAACTCCGGCTCCAGAACCGCGATCCCAACGGCGCGATCCGCGATGCCGACAAGGCTGTGGCCCTGGCTCCGTTTGCGCCGCAGGCCCGCCGGCTCCGGGCGCTGGTGCACACCGTCCTCGAGCGGCCCGACGAGGCCCTTGCCGATGCGGAGGCGGTCGTCGGGATGTCGGTGCCCGGTGATCCGGAGTCGTTGAATCTTCGCGCCTACACCCGGGCCCTGGTAAGGCGCGATCTGCCCGAAGCCCTTGCCGACATCGAACTGGCGATCGAACGCGGCGTGGGGGACCTCCCAGAACACCTCGACACCCGCGGCTACATCCTCCATCTCCTCGGCCGCCATCACGAGGCGATCGACGACCTCAACCGGGCGATCGACGGGATGCAGGCGCTCCGCGAAAGGCTCGAGCTCAACCGTGGCCGCGCCGACCCCATCGAGATCGATCTCCGCCTCCGCGTGGCCGACCAGGGGCTGGCGGTGATGCACCACCACCGGGGCGAGGCCTGCGCCGCCGCCGGCTTCGAGGGGCAGGCCCGGCAGGATCTCGACCTCGCCGCCCGCCTCGGGTTTGACCCCACCCGCGGGGTTTTCTGACCGGCCGACGATGCGGACGGTAAAAAAATGCCCCGGGGTGTCGTCCCGGGTGTCGTATCGCTATACTCGGTCTTCTTGCGAGGCGGCGACCCGTCCCTTGCCTGCCGGAGCGGTTCGTTGCGGCGGCGAAACACGGGGGTGTAGCTCAGTTGGTTAGAGCGCCAGCCTGTCACGTTGGAGGCCGCGGGTTCGAGTCCCGTCACCCTCGCTGACCGCCCGCAGGATCCACCGCCCCGGCCCGGCTTCCGTCTTCGGAACGCCGGGCTGTGTCGTTTTTGCGCCGTGGATTCACGTGATTGAAGCACGTGGTTGAATCGCGTGGTTCATTCACGGGGTTGAATCAAGGCTTGGTTTCCGGCTGCCGTTTGCAGCCGTCAAGCCGACGCTTCGAGATCGCCGAGCCAGGCGCGGATCTCGTTGTCGTATTCGCTGGCGAGGCCGCCGACGATGAGCTGGCGGTGGAAGCTCGCCGCCCCCTCCTTCACGAGGTCGGCATCTTCGGCGCTCGAGAAGCGCTTGTTGGGATCGGCGGCCACCAGCCGGCGGGTGAAGTTCATCAGCAGCTCGTTGCAGCTGACCTCCGCCGGGAGGATCTGCGGGAGCCGGTTAGCGAGCGTCCGCTTCGCCTCGACGAGATCGCGGTAGGAGTTGAGGCCGGCAAACGGCGGCTGGCCGGCGAGCATCTCGATGAGGACGTAGCCGAGGCTTGCGAGGTCGGAGCGCGGGCCGATCTCGCGCCCTTCGAGCACCTCGGGGGCGGCGTAGGCCGGTGTGCAGGTGCGGTTGGCGGCGATGTCGTCGAGGGCGAGGGCCGAGCCGATGTCGATGATCTTCGCGTTGCCGGTGCGCTTGATCATGATGTTGGCCGTCTTGATGTCGCCGTGAACGATCCCCTCGCGGTGGAGCGCTGCCAGGCCCGCCAGGGCTTCACGGACAATCGCGATCGCGATCCCCGGCTTGAAGCGCGACTGCTGCGGGCCGGCGGTGAGCACGCAGTTGTTGAGGTAGCGCCAGCGCTCGTCGGAGACGCGGGCCCGGGTCTGCTCGAGGATCGCCGGCATGAGCAGCCGGGAGAGATCGTAGCCGTCGATCCACTCCATCTGCATGATGCGGATCCGCCGCTGCTCGATGAAGTTGTGGACGTCGAGGAGGTTGTCTTGCTGGATCTGGGCAACGCGGGCGGCCACCTTGGCGATCCGCCCCATCGCCTCGACATACAGGCCTTCTGACTCATACCGCTCTGGCGAGAAGAACTTCAGCGCCACCGGCACCGTGAACGAATCCGACCCGCGGCGGGTGGAGAGGTAGACCACCCCCTGCCCTCCCGCGCCGAGCTGCCGCTCGAGGTGATGGTGCTCGGTCCAGGAGAGCCTGGCTCCCTGGAGGAGCTCGGCGTAGCGGGCGAGGAGCTCCTCGGGGCAACGGCTGGCCACCACCCCCTCCGCCCCCTCCACCGAAACGGTGGGGCGTCCCTCTTGGTAGATGGTGGTGCTCATCGGAAAGGCCTGCAGGGATCGTGGGCTCGCTTCGGGGCAGTCGCCGCACCCCGGTCGGTCACCAGTCGGCCTGTGGCTCCGGAAACCCGAGCCGCTTGTCGACGAGGTTGCGCAGTTCCTCCCCCCGGAGGGAACGCCCAAGATTATCGCAGAAAAAGTCGGTCATTGCATCGATTCGGCGATACGATTGCCCCCCCACGTGGGGCGTGATGATGAGGCGCGGGGCCCGCCACAGCCGACTTTCGGCCGCCGGAGGCTCATCGGGGGTGACATCGAGGGCCGCCGAATCGAGCCGGCCGCTCTCCAGAGCGTCGACGAGGGCCTGTTCGTCGACCATCTTCCCGCGGGCCATGTTGACGAGGATCGCCCCCGGCTTCATGGCGGCGAAGGCGGCCTTGTCGAGGAGGTTGCGCGTCGCTGCGGTGAGCGGGGCGCAGAGGAAGAGGATGTCGACCTGCGGAAGGATCTCTTGGAACGTTTCTGGGGACCC
The DNA here is from genome assembly GCA_037147115.1 of Planctomycetia bacterium. GTDB lineage: Bacteria > Planctomycetota > Planctomycetia > Pirellulales > UBA1268 > QWOP01. Next base: position 4,882 of record JBAWVV010000164.1, read on the forward strand.
TAGAAACTCGACGTGGGGGGGCTTTCGGACCGGGAAATAATCGGTGGCGAGAATCCGCACATGAAATGGCACGAGCACGCGCGCCAGCCGCCGGCCATTCCCACCGAAGCCGACGATGCCGACGGTTGCATCGGTGAGGTCTTTCGTGGGCCGACGGACAAACTCCCCCTTCGCCTGCTGATCCAAAAAGAGCGGAAACCGGCGCGTGCAGGCGATCGCCAGGCCGATGCCATGCTCGGCCACCTGATCGGCGAGCACTCCGGAGGCGCTGGTGACCGTGATCGGCGAAGCAACGACCGACGGCACGAGGCAGTGGTCGAGCCCGGCGGCCGACGACTGAATCCATGTCAGCCGCCCGCGCTTCACCACCTCGTCCCACGGCACGGGCACTTTGGGGTGGCCGCAGAAGAGATCGCAGTCGGGCAATTCGGCAGCGACGCGTTCTTGACCGGCATCGATGATGTCGGCCCCGGGGGCGGCGGCCCGGATCTGATCGATGTGCCGGCCTTCGACGGGATAGCAGAGGACGATTTTCATCCTTGGATTTTCGCAGGAGCGGCCTCGAGCCGGCAAGTCCCAGCCGGCCGACCGCCGCCGCAGCGTCCTCCGACCTGCGGGCCTATGTTGCCGACCGACTATCGCAGCTTGTGTCCCGCAGCGACTCTGTTGCGCTCGTCGCCGCCCAACTCATGCCTGACTCGGACAGCCAGGACAGGCTTCCTTTCATATTCGATCGGATCCGCAGTCTGATCTCTGTCGGCCGTGGATAAAGCTCGCTCCCCACCCATGCTGCCCACGGTGGCTCAAGTGGCCTGTCTTCGATCAGAGGAGCAAGGAAAACTTTTTCCGTGGAAAAAGCACATCCCCACTCCGCACAACGGATCTTGGGCGTCCCGCCACGAGGCTCACGGCTGCGCCCGAGCTGGCAGCTGGTCAGAAAAAACTTCCGAAGACGGGGGGAATCTCCCGGACGACGACGCGGAGACTCAAGCCCTCGGCCTGGAGATCCCGGTCGAGGAGGTCGTCGGCGGCAGGATTCGCTGCGAGCACACGCTCCACGATCGGCCGCCAGTGCTCCAGAAAACGCTTGTGGTAGGGATGGCGGGCGTCGAGCCAATGGTCGAGAAGCCGCTGCCGCTTGCGCGGATCGGTCCAGAACATCCGCCCATATTCGAGCCGCGCCTCGTCCTGATAGAGCAACCTTCGCATCGCTGCATTGTCGGCGAGCGCGGTTTCCAGAGCAAGGAACGACAAGAGTCTTTAAATTAAGCCCTGCGACCGGGCCCAGGCCGCGTGAGCGAGGTCGCGGGGTTCGCCGCGGCGGAGCTTCGGGGCGAGGAGGTCGGCGGCCGAGGGCACGATCAGCTCCAGTTGCCCGTACCGAGCCGACAACGCCCGCTCACGCCAGTTGGTGGGGAGTTCATCGAGCACTGACCGCGGCAGCAGGTTGACATGCCACCCCCGTTGCCGCTCGAACTCGCTGCCGATGAGGGCGTCGTAGCACATCCAAGCCAACGCATCTGATTCGGTGACCGGATCAACGTCCATGCTATTTTCCGGCAGCGACACATCGAGCCCGAGGCGGCTGGCGTGCCAGAGCAGGCCAGCTGAACCAACCAGCGTCATCGCGGCCGGTTCCTTCAGGGCATCGCCCCATTCGACGAGCCAATCGATGATCTGCTGAGGCTTCGATAGCTCCCGACGCGGCATACCTGTTCGCTCTCGTGAAAATTGTGCCCAGGATCAAGAGCCCCGCCCGGCCGATGATACGCCGCCGCTGCTCTTCCGCTCAAAATGGCATGTTTGAACTGACCGCAGGAGGCGGGTTCGACCATGCCTCGATCACCGCTGCAAGTCGACAATCTCGAGATTCTTGCGGCGGCTGTCGTGAATCAAGTTCCGTCCCGCTCAGCCGACCTCTTGCATGGGCCGCACGCGAGGAGGGGGGAGCTGCCGGCCTGACTGCTCGAAATGGGCGACAACCTCCTCGACGACTCGGGCCAGATCGGCGTACACCCGCACCGGATCATCGCCGTGGATGCCGGAGATGAGGTCGGGGCACTTCCCGATGTAAACACCGTCCTCTTCACTCCACTCGACCCACTTGTGATAGGAATCAGTCGGCTTCATGAATCTCCTCCAGGGGCTCCCGATTGCCTGAATACCCAGCGGCGAAGCCCGCGGGCAGGCCGCCCGTGTCGCAGCGGTGACGCGGGTTGGTAGCATAAGGCTTGAGGAGAGGCCCATGACGACCGTGACCTTGCAGATGCCCGACGAAGTTTTTGCCGCGATGCGGGAAGACCCAGCGCATTTTGGCAGCGAACTGCGGTTGGCCGCGGCGATGAACTGGTATCGCAGGGGGGCGATTTCCCAGGAGGTGGCGGCGAGCGTCGCGGGGCTCGACCGCACCGATTTTCTGCTGGCCCTTGCCCGGCATGGCGAGGACTCGTTCCACGTCAATCTCGACGAGCTTGCCCGTGAGATCGCCGATGGCTGAGGTGGGTGTCGTCAACGCCTCGCCGCTCATCTTTCTCAGCCGAGGCGGGCATCTGCCGCTCTCGAGGACTGTCGCGGCACTTTTCCGGGAAGTTCAAGGCAATGAAGGCGCAGACTGACTCCGTGGTGTCATTCCTGCGGTCGAGCAGCGAGGGCGCGAGCCGGGCACGCTCAGCCGACCTCTTGCATTGGCCGCACGCGAGGAGGGGGGAGCTGCCGGCCTGACTGCTCGAAATGGGCGACAACCTCCTCGACGACTCGGGCCAGATCGGCGTACACCCGCACCGGATCATCGCCGTGGATGCCGGAGATGAGGTCGGGGCACTTCCCGATGTAAACACCGTCCTCTTCACTCCACTCGACCCACTTGTGATAGGAATCAGTCGTCTTCATGAATCTCCTCCAGCGCTTTCCGGATCTGCTTTTCCTGGTAGGGCTTGGCGTCGTCGCCAACGTGTCCGCTGACAGTCAAGGCCCCCGGATATCGGTCGTGGACAAACTTTCTGTGCGACCCCTTGCCACCCCCAACAACCTCCAAGAAGCCATTGGCCAGCAAGTCTGCAACGAGTTCGCGAACCTTTCTCGGCATGGAAAACGACCCTGATTTCAAGGTGTCTTAAGTATATCCAAGAGCGACATCGGCAAAGAACTCGGGGACGTGGCCTGCCTTGGAAATCCTGATCCAGCCGTCGCGACCCACTGCCAGCCGGGGTCGGTCGTGCGAAGCCGTCAGCTTTTTGACCGCTCGCCCACTTCAACGAGCCCTTGCCCGTTTCGGAGCCAATGACGGCGGCAACTGGGCGTCGGCAAGAAACCGTATGTCTGCCGCCTAGGACGACCGGGTGGTCGAAGTACTGAGCCGCGTACTCGAGACAGGCGCGGATATCTTCGCGTTCCAGATCAGGGTAGTCGGCCAGGATCTGATCTTCTGATGCCCCGGCGGCGAGCATCTCCAGAACGTCCTTGACGCGGATGCGCATGTGGCGGATGCACGGCCGACCGCCACATTTGCCGGGCTCGACCGTGATTCGCGACGGAGAAGGAGGAGTAGCCATGCCCCAAGCATACGCCGTCGTGCAACGACCAGTACATCCCCGGGGTGCCCCCTCTGCATCCCCGCACAAAAGCCGAAGTTTTGCGGGCGGCTGGAAGCACGCCCGAGGATGCCCCTGCGGGCCAGAGAGCCACGCCACGCGGCGATGGGGAAGAGCGGCGCCCAAGGCCAGGCAAGCGGTGGCGGAGGAGTGTGGGGCCCTCCGCCACCGCTGCCTTGATCAAGTGGGTTTTCCTAACCCATCCTTCCCGCGCCGGCGGACGTATGATCACGTTCTCGCCGTCACGCTCAAAAGCCAAGGGGTGACCGAGTTCTACACCCGCAACGGGGCCGACTTCCGCACCGCCGGCTTTACCGACGTTGTCAATCCGATCGATTGATCGGGTTCAGCCGCGATTGCGATAGAGCGCGGGCTTCACGCAGGCGGTCACGGCCGGGCCGGGGGTGAAACGCCCCGGGAGGAGCTCGGCGAGCTTGGCGATCACGGACTCTGGGTCGGCGACGAGATCGGGGAACACCACCTCGAGGA
>JBAWVV010000165.1:0-8850 GCA_037147115.1 Planctomycetia bacterium
GCCCCGGACCCTCCCCGAGGGCGAGCCACCAGCAGAGCGGGACCATCACAACCACGTACGAGGCGACATGGATCGCCGTCGGCGGCCAGACCACCTCGCGGGCCCGCAGGGCCATCGATGCCACCCCCTGGAGGCCGTCGAAGAGGGTGACAATCGCGCCGGCGGCGAGGAGCCTTGAAAGTAACGGCGCCAGCCTCGCGCCGTCCGGCTGCCCCTCGGCATTGAGCCCGCTGACGGCCAGCCACCCCCGCGCGCCCCACACCGCCGCCGCCATCAGCGTGCCGACGACGAGAGCGGCGACGAGGCCGAGGCGCGACGCATCGGCCACCCCCTGCCGGTCGCCTCGGCCGAACCGCTCGGCGACACGAACACTCGTCGCGCTCCCCAGCCCGACGTAGACCATGAACACCGAGCCCATCATCTGCACCGTCAGCCCCCACAGCGCCCCGGCATCGAGACCGGTGAGCGTGGCGATCACGTGGGTCAGATTGAAGCTCCCCCACTCGGCGACGTTGGCCAGCCCCGCCCCCAGACCGACGCCGTTCTGTCGGGCGAACTCCCCCGGCGTCGGGCTCCCCCCCCACACCAGCGCCGGTGTGGTCCGTGCCACGACAACCAGCGCCACCAACGCCATCCCGTAGCGCGACAGCGTCGTCGCCCAGGCGACCCCCGCGGCGCCGTACTCCGGCACGAGCGACAGATCGAGGAACAAGTTCGCGATCACCGCCACCAGCCCGATCGCCGTCACCACCAGCGGCCGACGGAGGGCCTCGAGATACGAGGCGCTGGCACTGAAGAGCATGTGGGCCGGGAGACCGTAGGCGAGGATCCGGGTGCACCGGGCGGTGGGGACGGTGAAGGCCTCGTCGAAGCCAAGCCAGCGGAGGAGAGGCCCGGCCACGAGAGCGCAGACCGCCGCCGCCGCGAGCCCGTAGAGAAGCGAGACGACGATCCCGCGGCGGACGATCCGGCCGGTCTCGAGCTCGCGCCCCGCCCCCGTCAACTCGGCGGTGATCACCTGCACGCCGACGACGAGCCCCAGCCCGAAGCCCATCGCCACCCCCACCGGGAGGAAGGCATTGAGGACATACGGCAGTTGCCCCGGCGCGTGGCGGGCAAGAACCACCGCATCGGTCAGCCCCATGAGCATGAAGCTCATCCGCGACAGCGCCACCGGCGCGGCGAGGCGGGCCAGATCGAGGGCGTCACGGCGGTTCAGATACGAGGGAAGCATGGCGGTCTCGGCGGACGCCACCGCCACCGCGGCCGGCACCCGGGCGACGATGGCTCGTCGACCTACCGGCCGATCTTGTGGAGCTTCGTGTTGCTGCGGACATAGAGGGCGCCGTCGGCGGCGGCCGGGCTGCAGAGGATCTCGTCGCCGAGATCGAGCGTGGCCACCACCTTTCCTTCCTTCTCCCCCAGCTCCACCACCCGCACGAGGCCAGCCTCGTTCACCGCCCACAGGTGCTTGCCGTCGGTGACCGGGGTGCCGCTGTAGGGCCCCTCGATCCGCAGTTGCCAGCGACGCTTGCCGGTGGCCCGGTCGCCGGCCGTCAGGACCCCGGCGCCGTTGATGGTGTAGAGGGAATCCCCAGCCACGACGCAACTGGCCGTCGCCGGCGAGAGCGTGTTTTCGCGCCACGCCTGCGTCGGTTGCTTCGCCGGATCGGCCGGATCGAGCGTGAGCGCGGTGATCCCGTTGCTCGGCACGTAGAGGATGCCGTCGGCCAGGGCGCTCGACGACACGGTGTCGGCCCCGTCGGTGTAGCTCCAGGCGGTCGAGCCGTCGATGGCGCGGATCGCCTCGATGCCGGTTTTCGATTGGAGGGCCACCAGCCCCGGTGCGAGGATCACTGGCGAGGTCCAATTGGCCCCCTTGGGGCGGTCGAGGCGCCACCGGTTCACGCCGGTCGCCGCGTCGATGCCGAGCGAATACGACTCGCTGTCGTTCTCCACCGGCACGATCACCGTGTCGGCCGTAACCAGGAGCGAGCTGGCCATTCCCAGGCTGTTGCTGACGTTGGGATAGTCGTAGGTGATCCCCCGCAGCCACTGGAGGTTGCCATCGAGGTCGAAGCAGACGAGGTCGTTGGAGGAGAAGATCGCGTAGACGTGCTTGCCGTCGCTGCACGGCGTCGGCGCGGCGACGCTCGTCTTCGAATGGCACATCGTCCGTCCCGTCGCCCACACCTGCCGGTCCCAGAGAATCTTTCCCGTCGAGGTCGAGAGGCAGACCAGATGGAGCCGATCCTGCGTCGGCCCGTCGCTGGTCGTCACGAAGGCCCGGTCGCCGACGACGAGGACACCGGAGAGCCCACGGCCGGGCAGGTCGGCCGACCAGCGGACATCGGCGGCGGAAAGCTCCACCGGCAGAGAACCTTCCTTGACGCGGCTGGCCCCACCAGGGCCGCGGAACTCCAGCCAGTCATCTGAGCGAGCCGGGAGGGCTGCGGTGAGGAGGGCGATCGCGATCAGGAGCGCTGACAGGCGGGGCATGGACACGGTTCTCCGGGCTCTGGGTCGATCGATCGGATTCGAGAGGCAGTCGAGGCGGGATTCACTTCGCTGCGGAGTTCGGGCCGCCGAGCGGATGGATGGCCGTTCCCACCTCGTCACAGACCCGCAGTTGGAACTCCCATTCGGTCGTCCACGGCCGGCGCTGCTCGTCCTGGCAGACCTTGATGAGGATCGTATTGGGCCCCTTGCGGAGCGTCACCGGCATCCGGTACTGGTCAATCTCCATGCCGCGGTGGTATTCCTCGCGCTCGAAGACCGGGCTGCCATTGAGCCAGATCTTCCAGGCGTTTTTGCTGCCGAGCCGGATTTCGGCCGGGCGATCCTCCGCCGAGACAAACTCGGTGACGGCATAAGCGATCACCCCCTTGAGCCCCTCCTTGCTGTCGCTGTCGGCAGGCTTCGCATCGGCGGGGGGCGCCGGGGGTGGATAGGAGAGATTGACGTTCACGACGCCGTACTCGTCGCCGGTCTCCACCGACTGCCACGACACCTTCCCCTCCTTGCCGTCGAGCGCGGCCGAGAGGTCGAGCGTCTCCTCGGGCGGATAGACCGTGGCGAACCCCTTCCCCTCGGTGTTGTCAAACGGGCCGACGATCTGCCAGCCGCGAAGAAACCCGAAGTGGCCCGTCAGGTCAACCGTGCCACCGAGCGCGCGGATCGTGGTCGCCAGGGCCTGGATCTGTTCGACATTCCGCGAGGCCGAAAAGGCTTTTTGGTAGGCCGCGAGGGCCTCCTCCTTCTTCTCCCCGGTTTTCAGGGCATCGGCCCGGGCGATGACCTTCGCCACCGCGTCGCGCCGCAGTTCGACGCTCGGATCCTCCACCATCCCGTCGAGGAGCTTGTCGGCCCGGGCCGCGTCGGCCCCCCGGACAAGATCGAAGGCGAGCCGCCGGGCGCGCGGATCGTGCTTCGTATCGGCAAGGAAGCTGACAAGGCTGTCGACGGGGAGCCTGGCATTTCCGCCCGCCTTCGTGACGACCGCATCGATCGCCGACCGCAACCAGTTGGCCGCGATCGGATTGGCCCCGTCCATCCCCGCGAGGATATCAGGGAGCGCCGAGGCATCGGCCGCGGCGATCACGCTCCAGGCCTTCGCGGCGGCCGCGTTTCCCTTTCCCTCGTGATCGACCGCCCTGATCGCCGGCAGGGCGTCGGTGATCGGCGCGGCGACGGCGATCCCACCGCCGGGCAGGGCGAGCAGGAAGGCAACGGCGCCCAGGGCGGCCGGGGACCTGTGGTGAGAAACCATGCGTGGCACTCCGGAAAGGGGACGGACCGGGAGGGAACGATCGCCGCGTGGAGGCCGATCAGGTCTTCGCGAGGGCGTCGGCCGCCACCGTGTAGCACTGCCGGATGTCGGCCAGCGGGTTCTCCGGGTTCTCCTCATATTCCAGCGACAGCGCGCCGGTCTTCGGGAAGTTTGTCTGCACGAGCGCCGCCATGACGGCCGGCACATCGAGATGCCCCTTGCCGAGGATCACCCCCTTGGTGACATCCTGCATGTCCTGGAAGTCCTTCAGATGGATGCCGTAGAGCCGCCCCTTCAACAGGCGGATGACCTCGGTCGGCTTCTCACCGGAGCGGATGTAGTGGCCGAGGTCGGCACAGGCGCCGATCCGCTCGTCATGCCCCTCGATCGCCTTGAGAACGTCGACGACCTTGTTGTAGCGGTGCTTCGGACCGTGGTTGTGGATCGCGATCTTGATGTCGAATTCCTTGACGAGCTCGTCGAGGCTCTTGAACGCCTCCGGCGAGGGATCGGCCGAGAGGCAGGGGATCCCCGCCGCCTTGGCAAACTCGAACACCTTCCGGTTGGCGGCGGCATCAGCGCCGAAGCCGTTGACGCCATGAGCGCTGACCGTCAGCCCGAGGTCGGCGAGCTTCTTCTTCATCCCGGTGATCGCGGCGGCATCCGAATTGACCGGATACATGTCGCCGTAGAACTCGACGAACCGGAAGCCGATATCGCGGGCGTGCTTCATCGCCTCGTCGACTTTGTAGCCACGGAGCGAATAGAGCTGGATGCCGAGATTCAGATCGGCCGCGACAGCCTCCCGGGCGAAGGTGGCGAGGGGGGAGACAGCGGCACAGCTGGCAACGCCGGCGGCAAGGAAGCCACGGCGGGAGAGCGCGGGGGTCGGCATGCTCGATCCTTTGTTTGGTCAGTGGAAAAGTCGACAGGAGAGCGACAGCCCCCCGGGCGGAATCATAGCAGGCGGCAAACCGTGCCGCCCGGTCCCCTTGGGCGGTGGGCCGCGGCCTGCTCCGCAGCCCCGGTCAGCCGCCGACGGCCAGGCTCCGCCAGCCGGCAGACCGGGCCGCCGCGACGTCGAGGCGGGGATCGTCGCCGACAAGGAGCAGCTCCCCGGACGTGGCCTTGAGCCGGGCCTCGACGGCACGGAAGAAAGACGCCGCCGGTTTCCGCCAGCCGAGCTCCGACGAGGCGAAGACATGCGTCGCCAGACGGAGCGGATCCACAGCCCCGGCGATCGCCATCAGCCGCTCGTCGAAATTGCTCGCCAGCGCCACGCCGCAGCCGGCGTCGAGGGCCGCCTGCACGAGCCGCTGCCCCTGCTCCAGGGAACGCCACGACCCGGGATCGGCAAAATGCCCCCACAGATCGGCAAACACCGCCTCGCGGACCCCGTCTGGGGCCTCGGCCGCAAACACCTCATGGACGATCCCCCGCCACCGTTGGACCTCCCGGGTCCGGCTCGTGGCGTAGGGGGGGGTGGCGGCCGCGTCGATCGCCTCCTGGCGCTGCCACGCCGCGGCGAATCTCCCCCGCAAGTCCTCGGCCGAACACTCGATCCCCTGCCTTCGGGCGGCGCGCTGATAGGCCACCGGGACCGTCGGCCAGGGCTCGACGAGCGTGCCGACGACATCGAACACAACAACCCTCACCCCCGGAGGGGGGAAAGGCACGGCCAAGGAAGGAGGCTCGAGGACAACGTCGGGCATGGTGTGGTGGACCGGCGGCGGCCGGATCTCGGGACTACGGGCTCCCGCTCCGGACGACCGGCCGGCTTCCCCGCTACTTCGCGGGGACGAACCGAGAGACCAGCCCGAGGTCGAGACCGAATACCCAGAACATCAACGTGAGGATGAGGGCCAAGCCGAGATACGACAGCGCGATCACCACGCGCTCGCTCGGCGGCCGGCCCGTCACCCATTCATAAATCAGGAAAACCATATGCCCGCCATCGAGAACGGGGATGGGGAGAAAGTTGACGACCGCCAGATTGGCGCTCAACATCGTGAGGAAGAGGAGGAGCGCACTGAAGCCCTCCTCGGCCGCTCCGCCGGCCTGCTGAAGGATCGCCATCGGCCCCCCCAGGAGGCGGGCACTGATCTGCCGGCTCCAGAGCTTCTGCAGGAATCGGTAGACCATCGAAAGATCCTCAAGCGCCGTCGAGAGCCCACGCGAGAGCGCCGCGCCGACCGTATTCGCCCGCTCCATCTTGAAGACCTGCTCGAAGATCAGCCCGCGATCGACGAGAAACTCTCCCGGCATGACCGCCGGCTCGAGGGCCACGTCGCGCCGGCCACCGGCGTTTTCGATCGTCACCTCGACCCTCGCCCCGGCGGCAAGCTGTTGCATCACGGCGATCACGCCGGGCCAGTTCGGCTCGGCTTCAGACAGGGTCACCCAGGGTCCGACGCCGCCGTCGGCCTCCCCCGGCTCGATGATCCGGACCCGCGACACGTGGTCTCCGGCGACGATCCCTTCCCGGCCTGCGGGACCATCGGGGAAGACCTCGGTCACCATCGGGATCACCGGGAGGGCAATCCCGATCGACGACACCGCCAGCGGCGTCGAGCGGATCGGCGAGGCATCAATCCAGGTCACCTCGCGCGGCGTGACGGCGAAGGTCTGATCGACCCCAGCCCGCTCGACGACTACCGGCACCGCCGTCCCAACGCGCGCCCGGAGCCGGTCGTCGAGGGTGACAGGATCACCGACCGGCGCCCCATCGACCGACACGAGCCGATCCCCCTTCTCCAGCCCCGCCTCGGCGGCTGGTGAGCCGTTTTGCACCGCCTGGATCGCGGCGGCGGTCATCGCCATGCCGAGCGACATCCGCGGCTGGGGGGGAAGCTCGACGTCGAGCCGCTCCCCCTTCCGCTCGACCGCGAGCGTCACGGCCCGATCGCGGTGGCGCGCGAGGTAGGCAACGAGTTGCGCGTGAGAATCGAGGGGGGTCCCGTCGACGGCGACGACTCTGTCTCCCCCGGCCAGCGGCGGGGTGGCCTTTCCAGCGCTTCCCGGGAGCTCGGCGGGGAGCGGGTCGAGCAGCTTCAGCGACAGCGGCCCGGAGAGCCCCACCATTGGCGCCCCGCCGTCGGTGTCGGGGCGGAGCGTGACCTCGCGGACGTCCGCTTCGCCGGGGCGCCGGACCGTGAAAGCGACCCCCTGCGACAGGTCGCCGAGCGTCACCTTCTTCTGGAGCTCCTTGAACACCGTTACCGGCTTCCCACCAATGGCGACGATCTCGTCGCCGGTCCGCAGCCCGGCCCGCCAGGCGGCGCCGCCGGGGCGCACCGCCGAGGTCCCGGAGGCCACCTCGCGAACGCCCAGGCCGAAGGCGAGCGAGGCCATGAGGATTGCAAAGATCACGTTCATGATCACGCCGGCAGAGATGATCGCCATCCGCTCCGGCACTGATTGCGCCGGGTAGCTGCGCGGATCCCAGGCCGGATGCGGTTCGGAGGTCGGTTCGGCCGGGAGATCACCCGAGGCCGCGCGGGCCCGGTGCGCCTCGGCGCTGGCCGCGCCGGGGTTGTCGTCTTGCCCGAGCATCTTCACGTAGCCACCCAGGGGGAGCGCGCCGATGCCGTACTCCGTCTCGCCCCACTTGAAGCTGCACAGCTTGAGCCCGCCGACATCGAAGCCGAGATAGAACTTCTCGCACTTCACCCCGCACGCCTTGGCGACGAGGAAGTGCCCCAGTTCATGGACGAAGATCACAAACCCGAGCCCGAGCACCGACTGGAGCGTCTCGAGGGGATGGCCGGCGATCCATTCGATCCCCCGCTGCCCGGGCCAGGCGCCGAGCAGCCCGGCCCCGGCGTTCCATGTCATCGTCATGCACTCACCCACTTCACGACCTCCTGTCTGGCCCAAGCGTCGAGTCGACGGATGTCGTCGAGCGACGGATCGGCCTGATACGCATGCCCGTCCAGAACGCGGGCACACGCGTCCGCGATGCCAGTGAACCGCATCTTCCCGGCGAGGAACGCCCCCACCGCTTCCTCGTTGGCGGCATTCAGAACCGCCCCCGCCGTCCCGCCCCGCGCCGCCGCCTCGTGCCCGAGCCGCAAGCTCGGGAAGCGGACCGGGTCGGGGGGCTCGAAGTCGAGCCGCAGACCCGCCAAGAAATCGAGCCGCCGCGCGGGGCCATCGACCCGGTGCGGGTGGGAGAGGGCGTACTGGATCGGGAGCTTCATGTCGGGGGGGCTCAACTGCGCGATCACCGACCCATCGACGAACTCAACCATCGAATGGACCACCGACTGCGGGTGGACGACAACGGCGAGCTTCTCGGGGGGCAGATCAAACAGCCAGCGGGCCTCGATCAACTCCAGCGCCTTGTTCATCATCGTCGCCGAATCGATCGTGATCTTTGGCCCCATCGACCAGGTCGGATGGCAAAGCGCCTCCTCCGGCGTGACATCGGCGAGCGACTCGCGCGAGCGCGTCCGGAACGGGCCGCCACTGGCCGTGAGGATCACCCGCACAACCTCGTCGGCGCTCCCCGTCCGCAGCGCCTGGTGGATCGCCGAATGCTCGCTGTCGACCGGGAGGAGCACCGCACCGCGCGCCGCGGCCAGCCGCATCACAAGCGCCCCGGCCATGACGAGCGTCTCCTTGTTGGCCAGCGCCACCGTCTTGCCGGCCTCGAGCGCCGCGAGCGTGCTCCGCAGGCCGGCAGCGCCGACGATCGCCGACACGACCCGGTCGACCTCGGGCGCGGCGACGAGGTCGTCGAGCGCCTCCGGACCGACGGCCAGCCGCGTCCCGGCCGGGAGGGCATCGGCGCCGATCGTCCCGGCAGCGGCAGCGTCGGTGACGACGATCCACGCCGGGCGGTGGAGCCGGGCCTGATCGAGGAGGGGGCCGACGCTGGTGTGGGCCGCGAGGAGATGGGGGCGGAAACGTCCCCCGGAGGTGGCAATCACCTCGAGCGTGCTCCTGCCGATGCTGCCAGTCGACCCGAGCACCGCCACCCCGAGAATCCCCGTCGGCGGGTGGCCGGCCGCCGCGGCGGGCCGGTCGCGGGGCGCCGGCACCGGAGCAGAAAACGGCGGCGGCGGGGTGGAGGCCATAGG
>JBAWVV010000166.1:0-8848 GCA_037147115.1 Planctomycetia bacterium
CTCGTTTACACCGAGGGGGTCGGGGGTTCGAGCCCCTCTTTGCCCACTTCTCGACACGTTTGCGATCACGTGATCCGCGGGGGAACCGGCGCTTTCTGCGGGGATCAGGGCGTTTGGGCTGCCGGCGGGCGGTCGCCCCGGGTCATCCCCCGGCTTCGTGCCGCGGCGGCGGCAGCGCCGCTCGTCCGGCGAGCGGTCAGCGCTTCGAGGGGCCGGAAATCTTCCTGCCGCTTGGATCGGGGTATTCAAGACGGGCTAGGTTCACTGGTCGCGAAGACTCGTTCCTTCGCCCAGCGTGACTTCGAAGTCCCCTCCTGTTATCAGCGGAGAAACGCTTTATGGCCAAGGTCGACGCCGGGAGAGCCCTGGAGCTCCTCCGCAGAGGATCAGCCCAGCCTGCTGCCGCGTTTCGGGACGGCCAGGAAGAGGCGATCCGCCATGTCGTCGAAGGCCAGGGACGGCTCCTGGTTGTTCAGAAAACCGGATGGGGGAAGAGCTTCGTCTACTTCATCGCCACAAAACTCCTCCGCGACGCGGGGGGCGGTCCTGCGCTGCTCGTGTCCCCCTTGCTCTCCCTGATGCGCAATCAGATCGGTGCGGCAGAACGAATGGGCGTGCGGGCCGCCACGATCAATTCCAGCAATCCGACCGAGTGGGCAGCCGTCGCCCAGGAGGTTGTCCGGGGAAACGTCGACATTCTCCTGATCTCTCCCGAACGGCTCGGGAATGAGGAGTTTCAAAGGACCGTGCTTGGACCGATCGCGCCGACGATCTCCCTCCTGGTCATCGACGAGGCCCATTGCATCTCCGACTGGGGGCACGACTTCCGGCCGCACTACCGGCTCATCGAGCGGACAGCCAAGTCTCTCCCGCCGAACGTGCGCCTGCTGGCTACAACCGCCACGGCCAACGATCGTGTCATGGCCGACCTCCATTCCATCCTCGGGGATAATCTGGTTGTGTCGCGAGGTGATCTCGCCAGGCCATCGCTCACGCTTCAGGCGATCCGGATTCCCGATCAGGCCGGCCGGCTGGCATGGCTGGCCGATACGATTCCAGGGTTTGAAGGGAGCGGTATCGTCTACACCCTCACCGTCCGGGATGCCGATCTTGTGGCTCGATGGCTGCGGTCGAAGGGCATCGATGCGGCGGCGTATCATGGCGGCCTCGACGACGACAAGCGGATCTATCGAGAGGATCAGTTGCTTTGCAACGAGCTCAAGGTTCTCGTAGCCACCACCGCGCTCGGAATGGGCTACGACAAGCCCGATCTCGCGTTCGTGATCCACTATCAGATGCCTGGGTCTGTCGTTCATTATTACCAACAGGTCGGCCGGGCGGGCCGTGCCATTGATTCAGCCTACGGCGTTCTCTTGAGCGGCTCCGAGGAAACAGAGATCCTCGACTATTTCATCGAGTCTGCTTTTCCTTCTCGCGATGAAGTCAAAAAAATCCTCGATGTCATCGAACGCTCTGAAACCGGGCTGTCGATTCCGAAGATCATGGCCGGGGTCAATCTCACCAAATCGCGGATCGAGAAGGCGATCGCCCTGTTGGCGCTCGAATCTCCCGCGCCGATCGTCAAAGACGGCACACGCTGGCAACTGACCGCCGCCCCACTCGCCGAATCGTTTTGGGATCGGGCGGAGCGCCTCACGGCCCTGCGGCGGGAGGAGCAGGCGGAGATGCGCGACTACATCGCTTGTCCGTTCGGTGAACAGATGCCGTTTCTGATTCGGGCCCTCGATGGCGATGCCGCGGGGATTCCATCGCCGCCGCTCCCGCCGCTGGCGGAAGTGGCTTCGGAGGCCACGGTCCAAGAGGCGATCGATTTCCTCAAACGCACCAACCTCCCTTTCGAGGCCCGCAAGCGCTGGCCGGATGGCGGGTTGCCGCGATACCAGCGTGCCGGCCTGGCGACGGGCGAAGTGAATGGGAATATCGAAGCCAATCGTCGCGCCCGTGATGGTCGCGCGCTGTGCACCTTGGGGGATGCCGGATGGGGTGAGAAGGTGCGAGTTGGAAAGCACCGCGACGGTCGATTCGGCGATGATCTCGTGGGCGCTTGTGTCCGCCTCGTGGCGGAATGGAATCCGCAGCCGGCGCCTCAATGGGTCACGTCCGTGCCCTCGCTGCGTCACCCGCAGCTTGTGCCCGATTTCGCGGCCCGTTTGGCCATCGCCCTCGGCCTCCCGTTCAGCCCGGCGCTTGAAAAAATTGAGCCCCGCCCAGAGCAGAAGGCGATGTCCAACAGCACCTTTCAGGCGAGAAACGTCGATGGCTCGTTGGGGATCGTGCCGGGAAACATGCCGTCTGGACCGGTTCTTTTAGTCGACGATATCGTGGGCTCGAGGTGGACGCTGACCGTCGCCGCCTGGCTGCTGCGACGCCACGGGAGCGGGGAGGTTTGGCCGTTAGCGCTCTCAATGGCGGGAAGTGAAGCATGAGCGGACCACTGACGGCTGATACGCAGGCGATCCTGCTCCTCACGGCGCCGCTGATCACCGATTCTGATCGGCCCCGGCCGAAGCTGTTGACGCTCGGCGACTACAAACGACTCGCGCGGCGTCTGCGTGAGCTCGGGCGGACGCCCGCCGACCTGGTGGCTGTTTCCGCCGATTGCCTGATTGCGGAGTGTGAATCGGTCGTCCCCGCGGCTCGGCTCCGCGAGCTTCTTTGTCGGGGCTTCCAGCTTGCCCAGGCCACGGAACGCTGGCGGGCGCGGGCGATCTGGGTGATCAGCCGTGCCGATGCCGCTTATCCGCGGCGATTGAAGACCCGCCTCCGAGAGAATTGCCCCCCGATCCTCTACGGCTGCGGTGAGGTGTCGCTGCTGGCTTCCGGAGGGCTCGCCATCGTCGGCTCGCGGAATGCCCCCGACGACGTCCTCGACTGGACTCGTGAGGTTGGCCGGCTCGCCGCTCGAGCGGGAGTCACGATCGTTTCCGGGGGAGCCCGGGGCGTCGACGAGGCCGCAGTCGGCGCGGTGGTCGACGCCGGCGGGCGAGGGTGTGTGATTCTGGCCGACTCGCTCGAGAAGCAAGCGATCAGCCGAGCGCACCGCCAGGCCCTGATCGATCGCCGTCTGGTCTTGGCTTCACCCTACGATCCGGCAGCCCCCTTCCACGTCGGGCACGCCATCGGGCGCAACAAATTGATCTACGCCCTAGCCGAGGGTGGATTGGTCGTCGCGTCAGCGCTTGGGTCGGGTGGCACCTGGGCAGGGGCCTCCGAGCAGTTGCAGAGGTATCGCTGGGGGCCGCTGTGGGTGCGGCAGTCTGAGGATCCGGCGCCGGGAAACGCTGAGCTGTTGCGAACAGGCGGGATCGCCTGGCCCGACCCCGAGTCTGAGGTGGAGCTGCGCACGCTGCTCGCCGCCGGCCCAGGAAAGCCTCCTGCCACAACGCCGCTGTTTCCCGACAGCGATGAACACCCCACCGCAGCCCCGGCCCCGCCGGTAGCGCAGCCACCAAGACTCGCGGCCGATGCCGCACTCCCTCCCCAACGGCCGATTGAGGAGACGGCGAAGGCGGATCCTGGATTTGGTTCACCCTGATGCGGGAGCGATTCGGCAAGCGATGAACGCAGCGTTTTTCGTTCGCTCCGCTCAAAAATCAAAAGCAGGATCGAAGCCCTTCGTCGCGGCGAGGCGAGTCAGGGGTCGTGAGGGGAAGGACGCAAGCGCACTGGCTCGACGGGCTACTCGCCCATCCTCGCCGCCGCCGGCAGAAAGCAGTGGGCCGGCATCGGGCGGACGTCGCGGACCACCGGCCGGAATTGCATCTGGCCGATGACATCGGCCTCGAGGTCGATGCCAGGGGCGACCTCGATGACCTCGAGCCCCGCGGCCGTCAGCGCCAGCACAGCTCGCTCCGTGACATACAGCACCCGCTGCCCCTGGGCGAGCGCTGTCGCAGCGCTGAACGACACCTGCTCCACCGCGGCGACAAACTTTTCCATCCGCCCCTCGCGGACGATCTCGAGAACGCCGTCGCGGACCGCCACCTCGAGGCCCCCGGCGGTGAACGTGCCGCAGAACACGAGCCGGCGCGCGTTTTGGGCGATGTTGACAAAGCCCCCCACCCCCACGAACCGGCCGTGGAAGCGGGAGACGTTCACATTTCCCGCCGCGTCGATCTCCGCGGCCCCGAGGGCGGCGAAGTCGAGGCCGCCGCCGTCGTAGAAATCAAACTGCGCCGGCTGATCGATGATCGCTTGCGGATGGCCTGAGGCACCGAAACTCAAGCCCCCCGCCGGCCGGCCACCGATCGGCCCCGATTCAACCGTGAGCGTGCAGCGATCGAGGAGGCCGCGCTCGGCGGCGATCGCAGCGATCCCCTCCGGCATCCCGATGCCGAGGTTTACGACCGCGCCGTCAACAAGCTCGTCGCAGGCCCGGCTGGCGATGATCCGCCGCGCATCGAGCGCCATCGGCGCTCCCCTATCGAAGGGGCTGTCGACTGCGCCGGGCCCGGCGGGAAGCGTGTAGCTGGCGTTGAAGCGCTCGCCGAAGGTTTGATCGTGCTCGCCGTCGCCGGCCACCACGATCCGGTCGACGAGGATCCCGGGCACGCGCACCTGCTGCGGCGCGGCCGGTGCGGCGAGGAGCCGCTTGACCTGCGCGATTACCACCCCACCGCTGTTTCGCACCGCCTGGGCGATCGGCAGGATCTCGCCGATGATCGCTTCCTCGTCCATCACGAGGCCGCCGGAGGGATCGGCCGCGGTCGCTCGGATCAGCGCCACGTCGAGCGGCAGCGCCTTGTACCACAGCCAGGTCTTGCCGCCGATCTCCACCCGCTCGACAAGCGCCTCGGTCGTACGCGCATTCAGCCGTCCCCCGGACTGGAGCGGATCGATGAAGGTGCCGAGGCCGACGTGCGTGATGCAGCCGGGGCGGCCGGCCGCGATGTCACGAAACAGGTGGCAGATCACCCCCTGGGGAAAGTTGTAGGCCTCGATCTCGTTAGCCATTGCCAATTCACCGAGCCGCGGGCAGAGCCCCCAGTGGCCCCCGATCACCCGCTTGAGAAGGCCGGCGTGGGCAAGGTGATTGAGCCCGCGCGTCCGGCCGTCGCCTTGGCCGGCCGCATAGACGAGCGTCAGATCGCGGGGATTCCCCGTGGTTAAAAACCGGCGCTCGAGTGCGGCCGACAGCGCCTCGGGGTGGGCCGCCCCGACGAAGCCGCCGCTGACGACCGTCATTCCGCTCCCGACGAGCGTCGCAGCCTCGTCTGCCGAGCAGAGCTTTCTGGCGAGTCTTGCGATCATCCCCACCAGCCCCCGTTGACGTGGAGGGTTTGCCCGGTGACATACGACGCCATCGGGCTGACAAGAAACAGGATCGCCTCGGCGATCTCGCGGGGCTCTCCGAAGCGGTGGAGCGGAATCTCCTTGAGCATCGCATCGAGCGATTCGGCGGGAATCGTCCGCCCCATGTCGGTGAGCACAACCCCTGGCGCGACGGCGTTGACGGTGACCGCCCGCTTGGCCAATTCGCGGCTGACCACCTTCGTGAGCCCAACAACCCCGGCTTTCGCGGCAGCATAGTTGGCTTGCCCGAAGAACCCAACCGCCGCGCTGATCGAGGAGATGTTGACAATCCGCCCGCCGTCGCTGATCCGATCGCAGGCGGCCCGGCAGCCGTTGAAAACACCGGTGAGGTTCGTGTCGAAGACTGCCTGCCAGTCGTCGGCGGCCATCTTCCGCAGCGTCTTGTCGCGGAGAATGCCGGCGTTGTTGACGAGGATGTCGAGGCCGCCAAAGCGCTCGATGGTCCCGTCAACCAGCCGTTCGAAGGCGGTCAGGTCGCGGACGTCGGC
The DNA here is from genome assembly GCA_037147115.1 of Planctomycetia bacterium. Classification (GTDB taxonomy): domain Bacteria; phylum Planctomycetota; class Planctomycetia; order Pirellulales; family UBA1268; genus QWOP01. The sequence continues at coordinate 5,823 of JBAWVV010000166.1, forward strand.
AGCGATCGCCGTCGCCCTGGCGCCGAGGCCGGCAACGGCCCGCTCAGCTCTGGACCGATTTTCCCCAGCTTCATCGGGAAAAAACCCAATGGCTACATTCGCCCCGGCTTGATGGAGCGTCTGGGCGGTGACCAGGCCGAGCCCCTGGCTGCCGCCGGTGACCAGCGTCGTCTTGCCACCGAGATCGATCGTGAACATTGAGCTTCTCCCGTCTCTCGAGGCTGGCGGGGAGACGCCGCCGATCGATGCGGTTCAAGTGCCCACGGAACTTCCGCCCCGGCCACCAGTCTACCGCGGCTTCGGCCCGCGCTCCTTCCGCGCCTGGCCACACGATGGGCAGGCCGGGAGGCGCCGACGAGGGCTCATCGCCCCGCCATCGACGGGCAAGCGCTGCCGGATTGCCGTTGACGTTCCCGAGGCTCCTGGGCCAAAAATGTTCGCCTCGAGACGTGCCGACTCGATGGCGGAGCAAAGTTTTGCGCCCCGTTTCCAGCCGTTTCGGCCTGCCGCTGTGACGAAGGCGACCGCCTGCGAGCCAACCTGAAAACAGGAGATCCGATCTGATGGCTGAAAACCTTTACAACCGGGGCAGGCTGATCGAGGGCGATGGCCCTGATCGCGCCAGCATGTCGGGAGCCGAAGCCCTGATCGGCTTCTCCAAGGCCCACGACATTGACTACATCTTCTGCTCGCCGATCGCGGTCATGGCACCGCTCTGGGAAGCGTTTGCCGCCAAGGCCATCGACGATGGCGGCGTGGAATCGACGCCCCGCTACAGGAATTGCCGCCACGAGCTGCTGGCCGTAGGCCTGGCTCACGGCTATGCACGAGTCACCGGCAAGCCGCAGATCGTTTTTCTCCCCACCGGGTTAGGCGTGCTCAACGGCGCGATGGGACTGCGCTCCACGCTTCAGGAGCGGACCCCAATGCTCGTGCTGTCGCCAGACACGATCACCTACGGCACCGACAACACCTGCGATCCTGGCTGTGAATGGCCGTCGCTCCTGGTCGATCATCATGGCCCGGCTGCCTATGGGCAGCTGGCCACGAAGTGGGCCCGCGAGATCAAGATGCCGCACGAGCTCGTGCCCGAGCTGCGCCGCGGCCTGTACTTCGCCGATTCGATCCCGCGCGGCCCGGTGCTGCTGCAGATCCCGTTTGAGTTGCTTAAAAACCCGGTTCCGGTCCCCAGGGAGCAGGCTTTCTCCGGCTCGGTCACCGTCGCCTCCGATGCCGACCTCGACAAGGTGGTGAAGCTGCTGGCCAATGCGAAAGCGCCCTTGGTGATCACGGAGCACGCCGCTCGCTCAAACGACCAGGGTGCCAGGGCGAAGTTCCTGTCTTTTGTCGAGGAGCTCGGGGCTCCCGTCTTCGAGTTCATCAATCCCACCACCGAGTCCTTCCCACGCTCCCACCCCTTGTATGCCCCGACCGCCGTCGAGGCGCACCTGGGAGAAGCAGACTTGATCGTCGTGGCCGGGAGCAATGCGCCGTGGCATCCGCCCCACCCAGAAGCGCTCTCGGATGGCTGTGTGGTGGTGGTGGTCGACGAGGATCCCCTCCGGCCGCGGGCGCCGTTTTGGGGCTACCGATCAGACGCGGCACTGGCGGGGGACATCTGCGAGAACCTCAAGCTCCTGAGCGACAAACTGAAAGCCATCCGCGCCCGCGGCGAAGCGCCGCCCCGCAACGCCGCCCACGTCACCTTGTGGACGGAAAGAAATGCCGCCACCCGATCGGCCAAGCGAACGGCGGCGAAGAACGCCCGGCAGAAGGACTGCGTCCATGCCTCAAGGCTCTACGCGGCGATGAACCGGCTCTTGCCGGCAGGCTCAGCAGTCGTCGACGAGATCATCGCGTCGCTTCCGCTGCTGATCGAAGGGATGTTCTCGGCCGTCGGCGAAGGGGAGCCGCAGAAGGATTTTCTTCATGTCAGGGGCTGGGCCGGGGCGTTGGGCACGGGGATTCCGGTCGCGCTGGGATGCAAGCTGGCCCTGGGGCCGGAGACAGCCGTGTGTTGTTTTGTCGGCGATGGCGCCTTCCATTACACCCCGATCCCGGCGTGCTTCGGATTTTGCCAGCAGTACGCGGTGCCGATCTTGATCGTGGTCTGCAACAACCGTGGCTTCGTTTCGCAATCCTGGAATATCCACAAGTACTATCCCGACGGCGCCGCCGTCACCAGCAACACATTTCTCGGCCCCGACATCACCCCGACCCCAGCCTACGCCACCTTGGCGGCGGCCTACGGGGGCCATGGAGAGACCGTCACCGACGCGTCGCAGTTGGACGCGGCCATCGGCCGCTGCCTGGCTGCCATGAAGGAGGGAAGATTTGCCGTGCTCGATGTCCTCTGCGAGCCGTAGCAGGCTGGGGCTCGTCGCGGACACGGGTCGATCGAGGGGAGGCGCTCAAGGGGATCTCCGCACCCCAGACACGGACTTCTCAATGGCAGCCACTCCGCGCCCGGAGCGCCCCGCCTGCCTCCCACTTGTGGGGAACGAAATATCACCGTTTTTGCGAAATCCCTCACCAATTCGCACAGTTCCCGCTCGATTTGGGGGATTGGCCTCAGCGTTATGAATCGGGACGGCTCGATCGGATGGGGGCCGCCTGAATAATTTTTTCAGGCCGATTGATGTCATTTCGAAGGAAAATAAGAGGCCCACAAAAAATCCTTTGGCAATTTGGCACGGCGATTGCTATTTTTCCCCTTCGAGAACGCGACTTCGCCTCCTCACCAACCACACTTCCCGCCGGTGTGTGCCCCCTTGGGCCTGCCCGCGGAATCGGCCGCGACGATCATCCAGAAAGCCCCTCATGCTCAACCTCCTTTTTCTGCGATCCACGGCCCGCACGCTCGCTCTGGGAATCGTTGCCGGCGTCGCGCTGGCCCTCGTCGCTGGCACCACGTCGGCCACTCCGATCATCAGCGGGCTGCAAAAGACCGGGACGGAGTATCCCATCGGGACCGCGGGCGGACAGGACAGCTACTGGGAGGTCTACGCCTTCCCGACGGCTTACAC
>JBAWVV010000167.1:0-8781 GCA_037147115.1 Planctomycetia bacterium
GGGAAGGACGCTGGCAGATCGACGGCAATGCCTACGAACGCCACGGCCGCGTCCTCGTCGTGGAGACGAAGGGAACCTGCCCAGTGGACGTCCTCGACCGCTTCCTGGCGGTGTGGGGATGGCCGGGGCAGCCGCTGGCGGTGCAGCTGGTGCGGGCCGGGGTGTTTGTCGACGAACCGACCTTCCGCCGCCATGCCGCGGCGGTCGGAGCAGACGGCTGATCGGCCCTGCCCCTCGCTGCCTGGCCGGGGAGCGGTCGGATCGGGCAGACTCTGCGGGCTGGGAGCATCGGCCGGTGGCAGACTGTTCCGGCGGTCGTGCCGATTCCGCGCGGGGCACGGATCGTCTGCCGATACGACGAGTGGGGCCGGATCCCCCGGTGGAACGTTTGTCACCTCGGTCGGAGTCTGCGGGCATGGAAATGAACATCGGCATGCGGGGCGGGAAGCGGTTCGGCCGCTGGCTGTGGATCGGTGTCACGTGTCTCCCGACCGTGGCCATTCCCGGCCTCGTTACGCTTTCGGGGATGACGCTCTCGATGGCCCGTGCCGACGAGCCGCTCGGCGTGGCAGCCTCGTACGGCGCTGGGGTTCACGCCTACTACGACGGCAATTACCAGGCGGCCTACGATGCCCTAACCGCCGCCATCGAGGCAGGCACGCTCGATCCGCGGGCCTATTACTACCGTGGCCTGACGTCGATCAAACTCGGCAAGATCGACGACGAGATCAACGGCGACTTCGCGGAGGGTGCCAGCCGCGAGACGATGGGACGCGGTGGGATCTCGATTTCCCGCTCGCTCGAACGCGTTCAGGGGCGCGACCGCCGGCAACTTGAGTCCTTCCGTCAGCGGGCCCGCGTCGCCGCCGTCCAGCGTGACGAGGCGGCCATCCGCCAGCGCTACATCGGGGTTCAGGAAACGGCCCCCGACGTCCTCCGCCGCCGGGTCCCCGAGACGGTGGCGACGCCGGCCGAACCGCTCGATGCTCCCGTTCCGAAGGCGCGTGGCCCGGTAAACCGCCAGGCCCCCGCGACCGGGAAGATCCCCGCCGCACCGCGCAAGGCCCCGGTCGAGACGCCCGAAGAGGACGATCCGTTCTCGGCTCCCAAATCCGGCCGTGCCACCGATGATCCGTTCGGCGACGAACCGCTCCGCGATGACCGCCTCGATCAGCGCGACGAACAGATGGAGGAGCGCGCCGCCGAGACCGACGACGGCTTCGACCAGCGTGACCGGACGAGTGAAGAGGCGGCGGCCGAACTCGACGACCGCCTCGACCAGATCGACGCTCAGCAGGAGCGTGAGGCCGCCGGCGGGTTCTGACGATCGCACCGCATCGGGTGGGGGGTGTTGCTCGAACGGTCGGGGGCTGATCACGGTGAATACTTCAGCAGCGCTCGTTGCCAGGATCGACAGCCAGCTCGCCACGGCAACGTTCGTCGATTCACACTCGCACATCGATCCTTTCGCCCCGTCGGCGCGGACTCTCGCCGACATCCTTGGCTACCACTACTACACCGAACTGGTCCATTCGGCCGGGGTACCGCGGGCAGCGATTGAGGGGCCGGGGCTCGACGAGGAGACGCGGGTCGCGCGGATCGTCGCCGGTCTCACGAATCTCACCAACACCATCCAGGTCGACTGGCTGATGGAGATCGCCCGCGACCTGTTCGGGTTTCAGGGGGATGCCCTGACGCCCTCCAACTGGCCCGATCTGGCGGACCGGGTTCGGGAGCGTTCGGCCGATCCGGGGTGGACGGCCAATGTGCTCGCCAAGAGCCACATCGAGGCGGTCTTCCTCACCAACGACTTCGACGATCCCCTCGAGGGCTTCGACACCACGCTCTGGGTGCCTTGCCTGCGGGTCGACGAGCTCGTCTTCCACACCGGGAAGCCGGGCGTCCTCGAGAGGCTCGCGCGGACATCCGGGGTGGAGCCGGGCGACATCGGCCGACTCGGGCAGGCGGTCGCGGCGGTTGCCGATCGGTTTGTGCGGAGCGGGGCGCGGGCAGCGGCGATCTCGCTCCCCCCTGACTTCTGCCCCCGTCCCATCGATGCAGCCGATGCTGGGCGGGGCTTGGCAGCGGTGCTCCGGGAGGGCCTCGCCGCTCCCGCGGCCGACCGGGCGGCGCTCTCGGCCCACCTCTTCTGGACCATTGCCGGCATCTGCCAGGAGCGCCGGCTCCCCTTCGACCTCATGATCGGGGTGCGCCGGGCCGTCTATCCAGGCGGCGTCCACCAGGGGCAGGATCTCCTCGATGGCCGGCTGTCACTGGCCGACTACGCGCCGCTGTTCAATGCCTTTCCGGGGGTCCGCTTCCCGGTGTCGGTTCTCTCCAGGCCGCTCAACCACGAGCTCGTCAGCTTCGCCTGGATCTTCCCCAACGTCCTGCCGTTCGGCCATTGGTGGTATGCCAACACGCCGTCGACGATTCAGTCCGATCTCGAGCAGCGGATCGAGGCGGTGCCGCGGACGAAGCTCCTCGGCTACTACAGCGACATGTACAAGGCTGAGTTTGGGTATCCGAAGTTCGCGATGTACCGGCGGACCCTCGCCCGGGTGCTCGCCGATCGGTTCGTCATCGAACGGGGCTGGAGCGAGGAGCGGGCGGTCGACCTCGGGCTCGACCTCCTCGTTCGCAATCCACGGCGCGTGTTCTACGATTCCGACCCGAGCTGAAGCCCGGCGGCAAACAGCCAGCCCCAGCCGGCGAGGAGGAGCACGCCGCCGACCGGCACGACCGCACCGAGGATCCGGATGCCGGTCAGGGCGAGGATCGCCAGCAGCCCGCTGAAGATCAGCGTGCCGGCGAGGAAGCAGGCCCCCGAGGCCCGGAGCCGGCGGCGGCAGACGGCGCTGATCGGAAGCCCCGAGGCGACTGCCACGACGAGCATGGCCAGGGCGTGGAAGAGGCCGTAGCGAACGGCCGTCTCCCAGTTGGCGGCCTGACCGTTGGCCTCAAAATGGGCCTTGAGTCCGTGGGCCCCAAAGGCCCCGGCGGCGACGCCGATGCCGCCGAGAAGGGAGCCGGCGAGAAACCAGATGCGAGCCATGGAGGGGAGCCTGTGGACAGGGGCAGAAGGCACGCTCGGCCGCGAGGAGGAAACCCGTCGTGGGCCTCCGCCGCGGGTGCGGTCAGGGACGGTTGACCCCGAGGAGCTTGTCTTCCTCCTCCTCCTGGATGATGATCCGCGGCGTGACCATGAGCATCAAGCTGTCGGTCGTCCGCCCCATGCCGACGTTCTTGAAGAGCCGGTTGATGTAGGGGATCTTCGAGAGGATCGGCACGCCGAACTCGTTGCGTCCCTCGCGGAGACGCTTGATGCCGCCGAGGAGCACGGTGCCGCCGTCGGGCACGCTCACCGTCGTCGTCACCGACGTCGTGATGTATTCCGGCTGCTGGATCGTCGTGCCGCTGGAGCGGACGGTCTGTTCGTTCGAGGTCTTGGCGTTGAGGCCGAGCGAGGCTCCGAGCGGGTTTTGCCCCTGCTGGCCAACGCCGCCGTCAAGCCCCGACTTCTCGTCGGCACTCTTCGAGGAGGTCGAACGCGAGCCCTCGAATTGGAACTCCTGCACCTTGCCGATCTGCGAGAAGCGCGGGATGAGGGTGAGGCGGACGAACCGCCGGTCGTTGGAGACGACAGCCTGGACGTTGACGCTCGTTCCCTCGCTCAGAACCGTAATCACCGGCTGCTGGGCGGCGGCGAAATCGCCGACGACGGGGATCACTGAGGTCACGAACGGCCGCGACACCGAGTCGTTGATGAAGGCGTTTTGACCGTTGAAGAGCGTCACCTTCGGGGCCTGCATGACGTTCGAACGGGTGTTGCCCTGGGCGGCCTGGATGAGGAAGTAGGCCTCGATGTCGGAGAGGATCGCGAACCCGAACGTCGCCGCCGACGTCGTCGGATCGGGCAGGCCCGGCATCGAGGGCACCTGGGCGCCGCCGAAGCTGTTCTGCCGGAAGGGGATGGAGTAGAAGTTCGAGACCGGCTGGCCGTTGAGGGTCTGGTTTTGGCCGACGCTCCCGATCCGGGCCACGCCCGGATTGCCAGCGTTGTCGAGGCCGATCGTCTGCGTCGGCCCACCGGGGCTGGCGGGGATGCCGAGCGAGTAGGGGGACGTCGAGCCGCCTCCTGAACCGGGGACGGCGGTCATGTTGAGCGGGTCACGGACGTTGGATTGGATGTTGAAGTCGAAGTCGACACCGATCCGCTCGAAGAAGGTGTCGTTGAGGCGGATGAACCGGACCTCGATCGCCACTTGAAGATCCTGGAGACGGCGGAGCTGCTGGAGGAGATCGGCGATCTCGTCGTGCACTTCCTGTGTCTGGCTGACGACGATGCTCAAGTTCGTCGGGAACGGCTGGATCGCTCCCTGGCCGCCGACGGTGTTCCAGGTCTGCGGGGCGACGGTGTTTTGGATCAGATCGATGAGCGACTGGAAGTCGGCCTGGGAACCGCCGGCCGCCGATCCGCCGCCGAACAGGGGGACACCACCGGAGCTTCCGACCTGTGGGGCGTTGCCGCCGCCGGGGATCTGGGCGAGATTGTTGCCGTCGAGCGGGGTGTCGGTGCCGGCCCGGGCGACCGCCCCGGGGGCGGGGCCGGTATGGACGGAGAGATTGGAGAGCGTCGAGAGCCGCGAATAGCCGCTATTGATGGCGCCGTCGAGGCCGGTGTCGTCGGAGATGAAGTTCGGGATCGGGATGACGAGGTCGGCAACCTGGTAGGAGATGCTGAAGACCTGGCCCTTCATGAGGCGCGGGCTGGTCACCTTGAGAACTTCGTCTTTGACGCAGTAGTCGAGGTGGAGCGGCTCGAGGAGGAGCTTGAGGGCGCTTTTGAGCGTGATCTTCTGCTCGAGGGAGATCGTGACGGGCGTGTCGCTCCTGACGCCCTCCGATTCCATCCCGACCATGTCGAGATGGATCGGGACATCAGCCTGTTTGGCGAGCGAATCGAGGACGGCGGCCAAAGGCTCGGCGCGATGGACGGCGACGACCTGGGCGGAGAGTTTCTTGTGGATCGCGGCCTCGGCCGGCGAGGCGCGTCCCCGGCCCTCCCCCTCGAGGCGATTGCGGTTCTTCGTCAGGTCTTCCCAGGCCTTCGTGGCGGGGAACTCGATCGGTCCGACGAACGGCGTGCCGGAGCGATCGACGTCGACCATCGCCTCGATGAAGCCGTTTTCCTTGTCGCCGGCGATCGACTTTTGCGTATCGAGGCGGCGGATCATCCGGCTCTGCGAGAGAAGCTGTCGGACGACCGGATTGTCGGGGGCGAGTTGGGCGGCCTTCTTCGCCAGCGCCTCGGCCTCGGCGTACCGGCGCTCGTCGATCATCGTGTTGTATTCGTCGACGATCATCGCCAAGCGCTGATCGACCTCGACCTTCTTGGCCCGCTCACGGTTGATCTTCGACTCGACCTCGGCGTTCTTCTTGTCGAGGGCGATCTCGGAGGCCCGCTTGCCGGTCGTCTCCTCGATCTCTCGTCGAGCCCGGTCGATGCGCTTCGTGAGTTGGGTGCGGGTCTCGGAGGGGATGTCGGCGGCGGCGACATCGGCGGCGGCCGTGTCGAGGAGATCGAGAGCCTCGGCGGCGGACCGCTGGGCGGCCCGACGGGCCTCGAGTTGGCGGGCGGCGACCTCGGCCGAGAGCCGGGCGACGATCAGGTCGCGGGGCAGGGCCGCCTGGCCGGAGGGGGCAGCGGCGTCGACGGGTGTCGGGGCGGTGCGCTGCGCCGCCGAACGGGCGAGGGCCTCCTCGATAACGCGGCGGGCGTCGGCCGCGTTGCCGGCTGCGGCGTCGTCGGCGCGGGCATCGGCGACGGGGACCGGGAGTGCCTCGACGGAGTCGTCGGCGACGAGGGTTGCGGGGACGGAGAGCATCGACAGGGATACCCCCGCCAGCCAGACCCAGCCGGAGGCCGGGGCTTGGTTACGAACCGACTGCAGGCGCATCGTTGGCCAGGCGTTGCCGGCTGCAGCGTGGAATTCGCGGAAGCGTGCCATGAACATGATCCCCGTGGATGGGAGAACCGTGAGGGCGGGATAGTTACTGGCCCCGGGGGGAACGGGTCAAGGGCATCCCTCGCCGCGGAAAAGATGTTTTTGGATCGCGCGACATCGTTTTTCATTCCGCCCCGGAGAAAACCGGCGGCGGGCGCTGCGTCGACGCGATCTCAGCCCACTCTCTTGGAGGGGGGGGCGGCGTGCGGAAATCGACCGCCACCGACTAGCCCGCGCCGTTCTTGGGGCGCTCGAGGGCCCGTTCGAGCGTTTCCAGGAGCTGGTCGACGCGAAACGGCTTGAAGAGAACGAGGTTGATCCCGGCCTGGCGGGCCTTGACGATCGAATGGCCAGGGTCGTAGCCGAAGCCCGTCATGAGCACCAGCGGCACGTCGGCGAGGATCTCGTTCAGCCGTAAATAGAGCTGGTAGCCAGACATGTCCGGGAGGCGGATGTCGGAGAGAATCACGTCGTAGTCCGCATCCCCGGCGGCGCGCACCATCGAGGCCGCCTCGGCGCCGTCGCGGGCCGTTTCAACGATGCAGCCGTTGCGTTCGAGGAGGCAGTGGGCCGCCGCGCGAACCTCCTCGTCGGCATCGACCACGAGAATCCGCTTCTCCGCCAAGGCCCGCCGCCGCTCGCCGCGCCGATGCTGGGCGTGGGCCGTGCTCGGCGTCATCTTCTCTCCCACCTTCTGGATCGCTTGCTTGATGTCGCGAGCGTTCCGCAGGATCCGCTGGAGACGTTCGACGACGTCGGCGTCGTGGCCGATGTAGCGCTCCATGACGTTGACGGCGTCATTGAGAATGTCGTCGATCGGGAGGGCGACCGCCCCGTGGATCGCCTCGACACTCTCGGCGGTCGTCGAGGCCTTCTCGGCGACGAGGAGCTCCAGGGTGTTGAGGGCCGCAGCAACGTCCCGGGAGAAAATCTCGAGAAACTGCATGTCGGTGTGAGAGAAGCCCCCCGGCTCGGGGCTCTCGACGTTGAACGTCCCGATCACCTGATCGTGAAGCATGAGCGGGACGGTGAGCGAGCTCTTCGCCCCCTTGCAGCCCTCGAGATAGCGGCTGTCTTTGGTCGTGTCGTTGCAGAAATAGCTCCGCCCGGTGGCTGCAACATATCCGGTGACGCCGTTGTGTTCGGTGCGGGCGTAGAGGATCCGGGCCTCCGCCTCCGGCTGCATCCCCTCGGCGAGAAGCGGCTCGAGGCGGCCGGTCTTCCGGTCGAGGAGGCGGATCTCGACGACGTCGAAGAGGAGCAGATCACGCGAATAATGGAGAATGTTGCTCTTGAGGAGGTCGATCCGCTCCTCGATCGTCATGTCGGCCAGTTCAGCCGGCGAGAGGTCGGCGAGCTTCTGGCCGGCCTGATGGATGGCGGCCCGCTTCTGCTGCTCGAGGATCGTGTGGGTGACGTCGCGGATGCTGACAACGACATGGTCGGCGGCGGGCCATTCGGTCGCCAGGGCGGGGGCGGTGGCCAGGAGCGGGGCGGCGTTGAGGTGAAGGTAGCGGTTGTCGGCAGTCCGGAGCGTGGCACCGGAGATCCGCCCCGAGGCGAGGGCGGCGTGAAACGGGCTGAACTCCGGGCCGAGGATCTCCGGGTTGCCCAGCGCGGCGAGAAACCCGAGCCCGCCGAGATCCTCCCGGCTGCACCACTGTCGGAAGCGGGCGTTTGCCCAGCGGATCGTGTCGCCGGCGTCGAGGAGGACGACGCCGTCGGGGAGGTTTTCCAGGATGCGCTGGGCTCGGACGCTCGTCACGAGCGCCCCTTCCGGGGAAACCAGTCCACCGGTGAGGACGACGCCGGCCACCCGGGGACCGCGGATGATGCGGGCAACGGCGGCGGCAAGGCCATCGATCGCCTCGATCATGGCCCCGGCTGGAACCGGTGCGTCCGGCGGCCGGGGAGGCGGGGTGGGCGTCGTGCCGGCGGTAGCCAGGGAAACGGCCGGCAGCGGGGCGGATGGGGGGATCGCGGCCCCTTCCGCATCGCGGACGACAAGATAGCTGGGTGAATCACGCACCAACGGCCCTCCCTGGGGGCGATCCCAATCGGCTTCGCGAGTATAAATTTGCTGGTCGCAGCCGCCAAATCCCATGGAGCGTTGCCGCCCAACTCCACAAATCTATACTCCCAACGGCATCCCTTCTTCCGTTTGGAGCAGCCGCGCGTGAACTTGCCGTCGTTTGTTTCCCGCCACCAGTTCCTCATCTACCGGCTGTTCTCCCTCTCGGGGCTCATTCCGGTCGGTGCCTTTCTGGTCGTGCATCTGCTCACCAACGCCTCCGTTCTGGGGGGCGCCGCGTCCTTCCAGTCGCGGGTCGACATGATCCACTCCCTCGGGCCGCTCCTGGTCCCGGTGGAGTTCGCGTTCATCTTCCTTCCGATGCTGTTCCATGCTGCGGTCGGGTTCGCGATCATCGCCGGCGGGCTCCCCAACGTCGGCTCCTACCCCTACATGGGGAATGTCCGCTATACGCTCCAGCGGGCCTCCGGAATGATCGCCTTCGCGTTCATCCTCTGGCACATCATCCAGCTCCACTGGATGGGGGCACCGCTCGGCGGAGGACGCTTCGACCCCCACCATGCGACGAGCTCGGCGGCGACGGTCGTCGCCCCGCTCGGCATCTCGCTCCTCTACGCGATCGGCGTTCTCTCCGCGGTATTCCATCTCTCCAACGGCCTTTGGACGATCGGGATCACATGGGGGCTGTGGACGAGCCCGGCGGCGATGCAGCGCGCGAATGTCGTGAGCATTGTCGTCGGC